>JAGRMP010000274.1:62515-67024 GCA_020441225.1 Maritimibacter sp.
CGGCCTGCTGGTCGGCTACGGCAACGTGGCGCCCGAGGCGCTGCTCGACCTCATCGCCGCCGGCAAGGCGCAGGATTACCCGGCCGCGCGCGCCATCTTCGAGCGGCTGATGCCGATCACCCGGGCGATCTACCACCGTGGCTCGCACATGGAGGGCACCGTCGCGCTCAAGCTCGCGCTTCAACACCGCGGTGTGCTCGAACACGCCACCGTGCGGGCGCCGTTCCCGCTACGGCCCAGGACATCCGTATCGGGGCGATGCGCGAGGGCACGTCCTGGTACGTGTTCGCCGCCACGCACGAACAGATGCTGGAACCGGTGCTCGGCGCCAACACGGACGAGGTCATCGCCCGCGGCGGCGGTGTCGCCAACCCGATGGTGGTGCAGTCCGGCAAGGCCGAGGTCGCGCTTTCGAACGTCGCCACCGCGGTCTGGGCGCGCGACGGTGCGGCGATCTTCGAAGGCGCCTCTGCGCCGGACATCCGCGCGCTGGTCGGCGGGCTCAACAATGTCTAGGTCGGCGTGATGGCGCGCCAGGCCTTCATCGACGAGGTCGGCACCACCGATCTCGGCGAGATCATCAAATCGGGCAAGGGGTTCAACCTGCTGATCAAGCCTACGGGCTCGAGTGCAGTGCCGGCGGCCGAGATGATCCTCGAAGCCTATGGCTCGAGCTTCGAGGCGCTCAAGGCCGCGGGCGGCGACGTGCTCCAGATCGCCCAGGGCCAGATCCCGGACGCGATCCGCAACGGCGACGGCGACGTCTATGTCGACACGATGATCAAGGGCCACCCGACGATCACCGAGGTCAACCTGACCGCCGACACGGTGTTTCTCGACGTGCCGGACGAGGCGATGGCGCTGCTCGAAGAGAACGGTTTGACCCCGGGCGAGTTCGGCCCCTGGTTCGAAGACCAGACCGGACCAAACTAGGGCGCCAACCTCGGCACCGTGCTGATCGCCAATGCCGCGCTCGACGACGACACCGCCTATCTGATCACCAAGACCTTGTGCGAGAATGCCGAGGCGATGGGTCAGGCCCATGCCGCGTGGAGCTTCTTCAAGCCCGAGAACGCCTGGAAGCCGGAAAACACCGGGATCGAGCTGCATCCGGGCGCGGTGCGCTACTACAAGGAACGCGGCTGGATGTAACCGCCGCACTGTCTCCGGCGCCCGATCCGCGGCGCCTGAGGTGCACCTTCAGTTCGCCTCAGGGAAGGTCGCGCCGTGACCAACGAAGTGCCAGGTAAATCCATCCTATCTGCGAAGTTCCTGATCGGTCTCGTCTTCGTGGCGTTCCAGTTCTGGATCATGTTCTCGCCGCAACAGCCGTTGTTCGAACGGCCGATCCACCTCAGCTTTGCGCTGGTGCTCCTGTTCCTCTACAGCCCGCTCACCGCGGAGCGGCTGCCGAAGGCGCTGCGCCGCGGCATCGACCTCGCGCTGATCGCCGCGGCGCTCGGTGTCACCGCCTACTACCTCCTGGCCTTCGACCGGCTGACCACGCGGATGGAAAACGTCTCGCCGATCTTCCCGGTCGACATCTGGGCCGGCATCGTCCTTGTCGGGCTGCTGCTCGAAGGCGCGCGCCGTGCGGTCGGCTGGATCCTGGTGGGCGTGCTCGTCGTGTTCATCGCCTGTGCCTTCTGGGGCAATGTCCTGCCCGGCTGGCTCGCGTTCCGCGGTTTCCCGATCGACGCGGCGATCGAAATCTCGACGATGACCACCGCGGGTGTGCTCGGCATCACCACATCGACCTCGGTCAGCTTCATCTTCTACTTCATCCTGTTCGGTGCCTTCTTTTCCGCCGCCGGCGGCGGGCAGCTGTTCATCGATCTCGCGATCCGGGCCGCCGGCCGCGCCACCGGCGGCACCGCCAAGGCCGCCGTCATCTCCTCGAGCCTGATGGGTTCGATCTCGGGCAGCGCGGTGGCCAACGTGGTCTCGACCGGCGTGCTCACCATCCCGCTGTCCAGCCGCTCGCCGCCCACTTTTTCATCTTCTACTACTGCGTGCTGTCGATGGTGACGCCGCCGGTGGCGCTGGCCTCCTTCGCGGCCGCGGGTGTCGGCGAGGGGCCGGTGATGAAGACCAGCGCGTCGGCGTTCGGCCTCAGCCTCGTGGCTTTCTTCGTGCCTTTCAGCTTCATCTTCGACCCGGCGATCCTGTGGCAGGGCACGGCCGCCGAGGTCGCCGTCGGTGCCGGCGCCCTGCTCCTGTCGACCGCGCTCTGGGCGATCGCCTTCGGCGGCTGGTGCGGCCGGTCGCTGGGCCCCGCCGCGCGCGCGGTGATCGGCGCGGCCGGCCTCGTCGCGGTGATCGCGCCCTTCGGGTCGGCCTGGTGGCTCGGCGGCATCGTCGTCGGCTGGGTCCTCGCCATCGGGATCGCCGTGCGCGCCCGGCGCGGCGGTGCGATGCAGGCCCGGCTGGCGGACTGAGCGTGAGCTGGCGCGAGACACCGCCGGAGGGGCGGGTTGTGGAGGAGGCCGCCACCGCCACAGCCGACGTCACCGTGCGGCAAGTCACCACGCATCCCTCGATCCACCACCATCCGTTCTTTTTCGTCGATGCCTGGGACGCGGAGATGCGGTTTCTCGTGTTCCTCTCGCACCGGAGCGGGCGGCCGCAGATCTGGATCGAGCTGCAGGACGGCGGCACGCTCGTTCAGCTCACCGACGTGCCGGATCCGGCGGAATGGTCGGCGATCCCGTCGAAGGACGGCGAGTGGATCCATTTCGTCGCCGGGCAGGCCGGCAAGCGCGTGTCCACCCGTACGGGTGAGGTCGAGACGCTGGTGAACTTCGGCACGGCCGAAATGCGCGAGGCCGACATGGTCGGCGCGGCGATGGGCACGACGGCGCTGAGCGCGAGCGGGCGCAATTGGGCGGTGCCGGTCAAGACCGGGCCGGTCAGCCGGTTCTGGATGATCGACACCGTGGAGGGGGGCGCGGAGGTCTTTCTCGAACGCGACACCATCGGCCATCCCCAGTCCTGTCCCGACGACGACGATCTCATCCTGTTCGCCGGTCCGCTCACCGACCGGGTCTGGATCACCGACCGGGCGGGCAACGAACGCCGTCTCTACCGGCGCGAACACGACATGCCGCGGATCACCCACGAGGTCTGGCGCCCGGGCCACCGCAGCGTGCTGTTCGTCGACTGGCCGAACGGCAATGGCGAGATCGACGTGGAAACCGGCGCGGCGCGCAGGCTGTCCGATTTCCCGGTCTGGCACGCTGCGCCCGACGCCGGCGGGCGGTTTGCGGTGGCCGACACCAGTTTCCCCGACCGGGGCCTGCACATCCTCGACCTCGAGACGGGTGCCGCCCGGTTCCTGCACCGCTCGGAAGCCTTCTCGGCCGGCGCGCATTGGGCGTACCCTTTCCCCTACAACGACGGGCCGATCGAGGTCTACGCGCCGCAGCACACCCACCCGCATCCGCGCTTCTCGCCCGACGGGCGCCACGTCGTGTTCACATCCGACCGGAGCGGTCACCCGCAGGTCTACGTCGCCACGTTGTCATGACCGTTGCCCGATGGTTTCCGGCCGGTCGGATGCCAGCGTGTTGCGAAGTCATGCCCGATATCCAGACAAAATGAGGCGGTGGGCCGCGACCGCGCCGCCGAAAGTGTCGAGCTTTTCGCTGCAAATGGACCGGTCCCGCCATTCGAACGGCGACGAACGCACCGCTGCGCCCGCGCTTCGAACGCCGCTGGCGCCACCTTCCAAGAACCGCACCACCCCAATGAGCGGGGTTCGCACCAGACGTCGCGCTAGGTTTCTTAAGTTAGTAAATTAACTTTGACGTCGAGCTCCAGATATGGTTGAGAAGATCCGGGAACATGGAGGAGACCGATGACCCATTTCAAGCTCAATCGACGCCGCTTTCTCGCGACCACGGCGGCCGCGGGCGCCGCGACGCTCGCCGCCCCTGCCATCGCGCAGGACCGCAATCTCGTGATCATTTGCAACCGCGGCAACGCCGGCCAGCGCGAGGCGCTTGAAGCCATCGCGAACGAGTTCGGCGCCGCAACCGGGACCCAGGTCTCGGTCAACAACATGGACCACGAGGCCCACAAGACGGCGATCCGGAATTACCTCGTCGCCAGCCCGCCGGACATCAACTTCTGGTTCTCGGGCGAACGGATGCGCGGCTTCGTCGAAAAGGGTCTGTTTGCCGACATCACCGACCTCGCCGAGGCCGAAGGCTGGGCCGATGTCGTGCCCGCGATGGGCGCGACTACGGTCGACGGCAAGGTCTACGGCCTGCCCACTGCCGGCATCCTCTAGGGCATGTGGTATCGCAACGACGTGTTCGAAGAGCACGGCTGGACCGCGCCGACCACCGCCGACGAGCTGATCGCCTTCGGCGAAACCGCACGCGCCGCCGGCATGGACCCGATCGCCATGGGCACCAAGAACCTCTGGCCCGCCGCCGGCTGGTTCGACCACATGAACCTGCGCATCAACGGGCTCGAGTTCCACCAGGACCTGATGGCCGGCAAGGT
>JAGRMP010000274.1:67067-69871 GCA_020441225.1 Maritimibacter sp.
GGTCAACGCCAACCTGTTCGCGGCAAACGCCACGTCCTACGACTGGAACGGAGCGGCCGCGCTGCTGGTGCAGAAGAAGGCCGCGATGATGGACCTCGGCGGCTTCCTCTCCTACGCCTTCCCGGAAGAAGAGGTCAGCCAGCTCAGGTTCGCGCCGTTCCCGACCTACGATGCCGGCATGGGCCGCTACGAGGATTACTCGGTCGACTCGGTGCACATCCCCTCCGGCGCGCCGAACCCGGAAGTGGCGCGCGAGTTCCTCGCGTATTTCTACAAGCCCGAGAACCTCAAGCGTTACCTCGAGCCCGAGGGCAACGTGCCGGCGCGCACCGACATCGACATGAGCGGTAACCACATGGTGCAGCAGGCGCAGCAGGGGTTGCTTGGCGTGGACGGCACCGCGCAATATTACGACCGCGACACCAATCCGGACGTGGCTCAGGCCGGGCTCAAGGGCTTCCAGGAGTTCATGGTGCATCCCGACCGTGCCGAGCAGATCCTCGCCGAGATCGAGCGCACCCGCGAGCGGGTATACGGCGCGCTCTGATCGCTTGTGACCACAGTGGGCCGCGCTCCTTCGGCGCGGCTCGCATTTCCTGATACCGACCGACCGGGGGGTTTCATGCGCCGCTCCCGTCGCAAGCTCTTGCACCGGCCGACGCCCGCGCTCCTGCTGGCGCCCGGGCTCATCCTGTTCTTCACCGTCATCATTTTGTCGGCGGTCCAGACCTTCTGGATCTCGTTCCACTCCTGGGACGGCTTCGGCGACATGACCTGGATCGGGTTCGGCAATTACGTCGCGCTTTGGGATGACCCGCAGTTCTGGAAATCGCTCAAGAACAACGTGATCTGGCTGGTGGTGTTCCTGTCCGCCCCACCGCTGGGCCTCGCAATCGCGCTGCTCGTCAACCAGAAGATCCGCTCCATGCGGCTCGCGAGATCGCTGTTCTTCATGCCGCTGGTGCTCTCGACGGTCACCGTCGGCGTGATCTTCGTGTGGTTCTACGACCCCAATTTCGGCCTGCTCGCGATTGTCTTCAACGCCTTCGGGGCCGCGGCACCGGCGGTGCTGTCGAGCGAAAACGGCGTCACCTTCGCGGTGGTGCTCGCGGCACTCTGGCCGCAGGTGGCGTTCTGCATGGTGCTGTTCCTCGCCGGGCTCAACAATCTCGACGAAGAGGTGATCGGCGCCGGCCGGGTCGACAATGCGCGCGGCTGGATGATGCTGCGCCACGTGATCCTGCCGCAACTCAAACAGGTCGGGTTCATTGCCGTCGCGATCTCTATGATCGGGGCGCTGCGCTCGTTCGATATCATCGCGGTGATGACCTCGGGCGGACCTTTCGGGTCGTCCACCAACCTTGCCTACCAGATGTACGAGGAGTCGATCTTCTCTTACCGCTTCGGTTACGGCGCGGCGCTGGCGACGGTGCTGTTCGTGATCATGATGGTCTTCATCGTCTGGTATCTCACCCGGCTTCTCAGAGACGAGAGGACCGGCTGATGTATCCCCGCCCGATCTCGGAGAACGCGCCCCGAACGCGCCTGCTCTACGCCGCCGGTGTCTGGACGGTGCTGATCCTCTGGCTGCTGCCGGTCGTCGCCATTATCGTCACCGCCTTCCGCACTTTCGAGGACGTGATGGCGGGCAACTACTGGGGATGGCCGGAAGAGACCAACCTCATCGGCAATTTTGCCGCCGTCTTTACCCAGACCGACATGGTGCGGTTCTTCGTCAATTCGCTGATCATCACCATCCCCGCGACGCTCGCCGTGCTGGTGCTCTCGACGATGACGGGCTACGTGCTGTCGCGACACCCGTTCCGCGGCTCGACGATGCTGTTCGCCATCTTCATCGGCGGCAACTTCCTGCCGCACCAGGAGTTCATGATCCCGGTGCGCGACCTGATGGTCACGTTGGGGATCTACGACACCTACTGGGCGCTCATCGTCTTCCACGTTGCCTTCCAGACCGGGTTCGCCACGTTGTTCATGCGCAACTTCATCGCGGCGCTGCCGGGCGAGTTGTTCCAGGCCGCCCGCGCCGAGGGCGCGTCGCCCTGGCAGGTGCTCGTCCAGATCGTCGTGCCGCTGGTGCGCCCGGCGCTGGCGGCGCTGGCGATCCTGCTCTTCACTTTCATCTGGAACGACTATTTCTGGGCCATCGTGTTGACCCAGACCGACGAGGTGAAGCCGGTGACGGCGGGGCTTGCCAACCTGCGCGGCGAATGGGTGACCAAATGGAATGTGATCTCCGCCGCCACGCTGTTCGTCGCCATCCCGCCGGTGACGATGTTCTTCCTGATGCAACGCCACTTCGTCTCCGGCCTGACCATGGGCGCGGTGAAAGGGTGAAAACCATGTCCAACGTCAAACTGACCGACATCCAGAAACATTACGGCGTGTTCCACGCGCTCAAGGATATCAACCTGACCATCGAGCCCGGCGAGTTCGTGGTCATGGTCGGGCCCTCGGGCTGCGGCAAGTCCACCCTGCTCAAGGCGATTGCGGGGCTCGAAGAGGTGACGTCGGGCAGGATCGAGATCGCCGGCGCCGACGTCACCGCCGAAGAGCCGGGAGACCGTGGTATCGCCATGGTGTTCCAATCCTATGCGCTCTATCCGCACATGACCGTGGCGCAGAACATGGGCTTCGGGCTGAGGATCATGAAGAAACCGCAGGCCGAGATCGACGCCGCGGTGAACCGCGCGGCCGAGATTCTGCGCATCACCGAGCATCTCGACAAAAAGCCCGCCCAGCTCTTCGGCGGCCAGCGCCAGCGGGTGGCCATCGGCCGGGCGATC
>JAGRMP010000275.1:0-1303 GCA_020441225.1 Maritimibacter sp.
GTTCGAGGTCGTCGAACAGCTGGCGGATCCGTTCCACGTCGGCCGGCTCGCCCCCCGCCTCGATCAGATTGGCCCGTCCGCGCACGATCAGCCGATCATGCGAATCGCCCTCGGAACTGCCCCCGCCCGACCAGAGCGCCTGGCCCGCATCGATCATCGCCTGCGCGAGCCCGTCGAGCTCGGCGCGCCGCGCCTCGATCTCGCGCCCGATGGCTTCGCGAAGCTCGCCGATGCTGCGCCCCTCGGCGACCGCGTTGACGAAATTGGCCGCCTCGCGCATCGACGAGGGCGTCTGACCCGGCGGCGGCGCGAACAGCCGGTTCTCGACATGGCCATCGGCAAAGACGATCACCGCCATCGCCCGGTCCGAGCCCAGCGGCACGAACTCGATATGGCTGACGGGCGCCTCGTCATGCTTCGGCGTCAGCACCAGGCTCGCACCCGAGGTGATCCCCGACAGCGCCGCGCCGACACGGTCCATCAGCCCGGCGACATCCGCCGAATTGGATGTGAGCGTGGCGTCGATCTTGGCTCGGTCGTCCTGGGTGAGGTCAGTGACCTCGAGAAACCCGTCGACGAACATCCTGAGGCCGGTCTGCGTCGGCACCCGGCCGGCGGAAACATGCGGGGCGTTGAGCAGGCCCATCAATTCGAGATCCTGCATCACGTTGCGCACGGTGGCGGCCGAGACCTTTTCGGTCATCGCCCGGGTCAGCGTGCGCGAGCCAACCGGCTCGCCGGTGTCCAGATATGCCTCGACCAGCCGCCGGAAAACCTCCCGCGATCTCTCGTTCAGCTCTTCGAGCAAGGGACTACCTGCCATCTGCTCCCCGAAACGCCCCAACGGCCGTGCTGCCGGACCGCTTCACGGCCATGAGGCTTGCGTTTTGCGGGGCGTCGTGAGACTTGACCCCCCAAACTCATGCGGAAGGACATACCATGCGCCCGTCTGGTCGGAATGTAGATGAAATGCGCCCGATTTCAATCGAGGTCGGCGCCACCAAACATGCCGAAGGCTCCTGCATGATCAAGATCGGCGACACCCATGTGCTCTGCACCGCGACGCTGGAAGAGCGCGTGCCCCCATTCCTGCGCAATTCCGGCCAGGGCTGGGTCACTGCCGAGTACGGCATGCTGCCCCGCGCCACCCACACCCGCATGCGCCGCGAGGCGGCGGCGGGCAAACAGGGCGGACGTACGGTCGAGATCCAGCGCCTGATCGGTCGGTCCTTGCGCGCTGGCGTCGACCGGCAAGCACTTGGTGAGCGGCAGATCACTGTCGACTGCGACGTGATCCAGGCCG
>JAGRMP010000275.1:1325-9108 GCA_020441225.1 Maritimibacter sp.
TCACCGGCGGCTGGGTCGCGCTGCGGCTTGCGGTCAACAAGCTGATGAAGGCGGGCGACATCATCTCCGATCCGTTGATGGACCCGGTCGCCGCCGTCTCTTGCGGGATCTACGCCGGTCAGCCGGTGCTCGATCTCGACTATCCCGAAGACAGCGAAGCCGGTGTGGACGGCAATTTCGTCATGACTGGATCGGGCCGACTGATCGAGGTGCAGATGTCGGCGGAAGGCGCGACCTTCTCCCATGAGCAGATGTCGCAGCTGATCGCGCTGGCAGACCAGGGCGTCAAAACGCTGGTCGCGGCGCAGAAAGCCGCGGTGGCATGACCCGCAAATTCGACGGCGACAAGCTGGTCATCGCGACCCACAACGCAGGCAAACTGCGCGAGATCGGCGCGCTGCTCGCACCCTTCGGCGTGACCGTCGTCTCCGCCGGCGAATTGGGGCTCGACGAGCCGGAAGAAACCGAGGACAGCTTCGCCGGAAATGCCCGGATCAAGGCGCATTATGCTGCATCAGAGACGGGTTTGCCCGCTTTGTCGGACGACAGCGGCATCATGGTCGATGCGCTCGACGGCGCGCCGGGCGTCTATACCGCCGACTGGGCCGAGACCGGAAATGGCCGGGATTTCGTGATGGCGATGACCAAGGTCTGGACCCTGCTGGAAGTGAAAAGCGCCCCCGAACCGCGCAGGGCCGCGTTCAACGCGACGCTGTGCCTCGCCTGGCCTGATGGGCATGACGAGATCTTCGAAGGTCGCGTGCCCGGACGGATCGTCTGGCCGATGCGGGGGCAGAACGGCTTCGGGTTTGACCCGATCTTTCTGCCCGAGGGCGAGACCGAGACATTCGGCGAGATGGATCCGGCGCGCAAACACGCGATGAGCCACCGCGCCCGCGCCTTCGCCCAACTGGTCGAGACCTGCTTTGGCTGAGACCGCGGTCGAAGGCGGGTTCGGTCTCTATATCCATTGGCCGTTCTGCGCCTCGAAATGCCCCTACTGCGATTTCAATTCGCATGTGGTGGCGGCAATCGATGCCGAGGCCTGGGCGGCGGCCTACCTCTCGGAACTCGACCGCTACGGGCGCGAGACCGCGGGCCGGGTGCTGAACACGGTCTATTTCGGCGGCGGCACGCCCTCGTTGATGGATCCGGGATTGGTCGGGGCGCTCCTCGACCGGCTGTCGGCGCACTGGCGCTTTGCCAACGACCTGGAAGTGACGCTCGAGGCCAATCCCGGCTCGGTCGAGGCGGAGCGCTTTGCCGAGTTTCGCGCGGGCGGCGTCAACCGGCTATCGATGGGGTTTCAGGCGCTGAATGATGCCGACCTCAAAGCGCTCGGGCGGTTGCACAGCCTGGACGAGGCGCTCGCGGCGCTCGATGTCGCGCGCGCCAATTTTACCCGGGTGAATTTCGATCTGATCTACGCGCGTCAAGACCAGAGCCTTGCGGCCTGGGAGGAGGAGTTGACCCGCGCGCTCGCGATGGAGCCGGAACACCTGTCGCTGTACCAGCTCACCATCGAGCCCGGCACCGCGTTCGGCGACCGTTTTGCGCGCGGCGGGCTCAAGGGACTGCCGGAAGAAGACCTGGCGGCGGACATGTATTTCCTCACCCAGGAGATCTGCGAAGCCGCGGGCCTGCCGGCCTATGAAGTCTCTAACCATGCCAAACCCGGCGAAGAATCGCGCCACAACCTGATCTA
Source organism: Maritimibacter sp. (assembly GCA_020441225.1). Next base: position 3,031 of record JAGRMP010000275.1, read on the forward strand.
TTGGCGGGGTGGCGACTGGGTGGGCATCGGGCCCGGCGCGCACGGGCGGCTGACGCTGAGCGGACAGCGCATCGCCACCTGGACGGAGCTTGGACCGGCGACGTGGCTCGCCCAGGTGCAGGGTAGCGGCTACGGCGACGCCGGGCGCGATACCCTCTCCGCCAAGGACTACGCGGGCGAATATCTGATGATGGCGCTGCGAATGACCGAGGGGATGGACCTTGGGCGCTACACGGCGATTGCGGGCACAGCGCTGGACGCGGAAAAGCTCGCGACGCTGACGGCACACGGGCTGGTGACCGAGAAAGCCGGGCGGCTCGTCGCCACCCGCGATGGCCGCGCCGTGCTCAACGCGATGATCGCCGAGCTTCTGCCCGACTGATCAGGCGCCGAGCTTGCGGCAGATGTCGTCGAGCTCTTCGAGCGTGGCGTAGCGGATCGTGACCGCTCCGGATTCGCCGCCCGGTTTGTGATCGATGACGACCTTGAGGCCCAGCGCCGCCGACAGATCGCCTTCGAGCGCGATGGTGTCGGCATCCTTGCGCGGGGCGGGCTGGGTCGAGGGCTTCGCCCTCTCCGCACCCGTCGCCGGCCGTTTCGCCAGCCGCTCGACTTCGCGCACCGACAACCCCTTGGCCACGACCGTTTTGGCGAGGCCCAAGGGATCGTCCGCCGTCACCAGCGCGCGGGCATGACCCGCCGACAGCTTGCCCTCGCGCAGGTACTCCAGCACGTCGGAGGGCAGGTTGAGGAGCCGGAGCATGTTGGCGATATGCGAGCGGCTCTTGCCCAGCGCTTCTGCCAGCTTTTCCTGGGTGTGGCCGAACCGGTCCATGAGCTCGCGGTAGCCCGCCGCCTCTTCCACCGCGTTCAGATCGGCACGCTGGATGTTCTCGATGATCGCGATCTCGAGCGCTTCGGTGTCGGTATACTCACGCACCAATGCCGGCACTTCGTGGAGTTGCGCCATTTGCGCGGCGCGCCAACGACGCTCGCCGGCAACGATCTCATAGGTGTCGCCCGGACCCTTTTTCCGCAGGATCAGAGGCTGAATGATACCCTTTTCCCGGATCGACGCCGCGAGGTCGTCGAGATCGGCTGGGGTAAAGCTGCGACGGGGCTGGTCGGGGTTCGGCACCACCCGTTCGATCGGCACCATCTGGTCGGCCTTGCGGACGGCCGGCACGCCCTCGACGGTCGGCTCCTCGGGGGCCACATCGGCCATCAGCGCGGACAACCCGCGCCCCAATCCTCGTCCCGGTTTCTTGGTCATGGTGCTTCCTATTGCCGTGCGAGGATTTCCTGGGCCAGCGCCGCATAGGCCAGGCTGCCCTTCGAGGTCGGATCGTAGGCCGAAACCGGCATCGCGTAGGACGGCGCCTCGCTGACCCGCACATTGCGCGGAATCACCGTCGAGAACACAAGATCGCCAAGGTTTTCGCGCGCATCCGCCTCGACCTGGTGAGAGAGGTTGTTGCGCTGGTCGTACATCGTCAGCACCACGCCCTCGATGCGCAGATCGGGATTGGCCGCCTCGCGCACTTCGCGCAGGGTCAGCATGAGCTGCGACAGGCCTTCGAGCGCGTAGAATTCGCTTTGCAGCGGGACGAGCACGGTGTCGGCCGCGACCATCGCGTTGACGGTGAGCAGGCTCAAGGACGGCGGGCAGTCGATCAGGATGTAATCGAGGCCCAGCGCATCGACATCCGGAGCCCGCAGTGCTTCGTGGAGCATGAAGCTGCGCCGCTCGCTCGCCGAGAGCTCGATATCGGCCGAGGACAGATCGGTTGTCGCCGGGGCGATCCACAGCCCTTCGGTTTCGGTTTCCATCATGACGTTCTGCAACGGCGTGTCTTCGAGCAGCAGATCGTATGTGGTCAGGTCGCGATCCTTGGGTTCGACGCCGATCCCGGTCGAGGCATTGCCCTGCGGGTCGATGTCGACGATCAGCACGTTGTAGCCCTGGGCGGCGAGTTCGGCGCCGAGGTTGATCGCTGTCGTGGTTTTGCCGACACCGCCCTTCTGGTTGGTGATCGCAATGATCTTGGGCTTTCTGGGCCGCGATATCTCAGACACGACGAATACTCCGAAGTTTCAGGATGGCGGCACCGCTATCGGTCCGGCTGGGGAACGTATCAATCTGAAACGACCAGCTTGCAAGGGCCTGATCGATCTCCTGCGCTTGACCGGTGCCTTTCAGAAACAGCGCGCATCCCTCCGGCGCGAGATGGCGGTTGGCGTAGCCGACGAGTTCTGGCAGCGGCGCAAGCGCACGAGCGGAAACCACTTGTGCGCCAAGGGGTTGGACGGATTCGATCCGCTCGGAGAGCACCGTGACGTCGGTGCCGGTTTCGCGCGCGACGGTGCGCAGGAAGGTCGCTTTGCGCTGGTCGCTTTCTATGCAGGTGACCTTAAGCGCAGGCGCTTTTTCGCCCGCGAGGATGGCGACGATCATGCCGGGAAACCCACCGCCGCTACCGAGATCGACCCATGTGCCGTTGGGGGTATCGGCGATCTCGAGGAGCTGCGCCGAGTCGGTGAAATGCCGGGTCCAGAGGTGTGGCAGGGTTGTCCTGGACACCAGGTTGATGGCCGGATTCCACTTTTTCAAAAGATCGGCATAGCGCGTGAGCCGGTCGCGTGTTTCACGTGAAACATCGAACGCCTCCGCGAATCGGTCCGCGTCGTCCGTCATGCCGAGGCCGCGCGCGCCCGTTGCCGCAGCTTCGCGAGAATCAGCGTGAGCGCGGCCGGCGTCATGCCCTCGATCCGCCCGGCTTGCGCGAGATTCTCCGGTCGGATCCGCGCGAGTTTCCCCGCCAATTCGCGGGTCAAACCGTCGAGCGCCGCGTAGTCGAAATCGGGCGGGATCTCTTCCGCCTCATCCCGTTTCAACGCCGCAACCTCCCGCGTCTGCCGTTCGATGTATTTCTCATAAAGCGCGTCGCGCGCCACCTGGGTTCTGATCGGCGGCGCAACCTCCGCCAGATCGGCAGAAGCAGAAACGAGCTGGTCGAACCCGACGCCCGGGATCGACAAAAGCTCGTAGCCGCTGCGCCGCGTGCCGTCTTCGCTGACCTCAATACCACAGGAACGGGCCTGTTTCGGTGTGAAGGAGAGGGACGTCAGCGCCGTTTTCGCGGTCGTCAACGCCTCCATCTTCGCCTCGAAGACACGCTGGCGCTCTTCGCACACCAGGCCGAGCGCCACCCCAAGCGGTGTCAGCCGTTGGTCGGCATTGTCCGCCCTGAGCGCCAGTCGGAACTCGGCGCGGGACGTGAACATGCGGTAGGGCTCGGTGACCCCCCGGGTGACCAGGTCGTCGATCATCACCCCGATGTAGCTATCGGTACGCGAGAAAATCACCGGGTCCTGTCCTGCAACACGCCGCGCGGCGTTGATGCCCGCGACGAGACCCTGCGCGCCAGCCTCTTCATAGCCGGTGGTGCCGTTGATCTGCCCGGCGAAATAGAGGCCCGGCACGTCACGCAATTCAAAGGTCTGCCGCAGCGCGCGCGGATCGACATAATCGTATTCGATCGCGTAGCCGGGCTGCTCGATCCTCACGTTTTCCAGGCCACGGATCGAGCGGACATAGGCGTCCTGCACATCGACCGGCAGCGAGGTCGAGATGCCGTTGGGGTAGATCGTATCCGTCTCCAGCCCTTCGGGTTCAAGGAAGATCTGGTGCGAGTCCTTGTCGGCAAACCGGACCACCTTGTCCTCGATCGAGGGGCAATAGCGGGGCCCGACACCGTCGATATGGCCGCCGTACATTGCCGACCGGTCGAGGTTGGCCTCGATGATCTCATGCGTGCGCGCGTTGGTCTGGGTGATCCCGCAGGACACCTGGCGCGCAAACGGCCGGGTGTTGAGGAAGGAAAACATCTCCGGTTCCTCGTCGCCAGGCTGAGTGCCGACGGCCTCCCAGTCGATGGTGCGACCGTCGAGGCGCGGCGGCGTGCCGGTCTTGAGCCGACCGAGCGGCAGACCAAAACCGCCGATCTGCTCGGCGAGCTTCACCGAGGGTCGGTCGCCCATCCGGCCGCCCGCGCTTTTCTGGTCGCCGATATGGATGATGCCGCGCAGGAAGGTGCCGGTGGTGAGGATCACCGCCTGCGCCTCGATCTTGCTGCCATCGGCGAGCGCGACACCCGTCACCCGACCGTCCTGCATCAGGAGCTCGGTCACCTCGCCCTCGACCAGCGCGAGGTTTTGGGCCGCGGCGACCTCTTGCGCCATCGCGGCGCGGTAGAGCTTTCGGTCGGCCTGCGCCCGGGGCCCTTGCACGGCGGGGCCCTTGGACCGGTTGAGGAGGCGGAACTGGATGCCAGCAAGGTCGGCAACCCGGCCCATGGCCCCGTCCAGCGCGTCGATCTCGCGCACGAGATGGCCCTTGCCGAGCCCGCCAATGGCCGGATTGCAGGACATGACGCCCAGATCCGTGGCCCGGAGCGAGACCAGCACCGTGCGCGCACCCATCCGCGCCGCGGCCAGCGCGGCTTCTGCGCCGGCATGTCCGCCACCGACGACAACGATATCGACCGCCGAATGTTTCACGTGAAACACTCCTCCTGGGTTTTACTTCCCGATACAGAAACTCGAGAAAATTTCGTCGAGTATGTTCTCCACATCGATCCGACCGACGATCGAATCAAGGGCCCGAATCGCGCGATGGATCTCTTCCGCCGCCAATTCGGCCTGATCGCTCCCCGCCCTTACAGCGATTCGCGCCCGCTCCAAACCCTCGAGCGCGGTCGACATGCCGACACGGTGCCGTTCCCGGATCGCCGTCCCGGCATGCGCCGCGCGTCCTGCCAAGACCGAACCGACACGCTCGATCAACTGATCCACACCCGCACCCGTCACGCCCGAAACGGCAAAGCCGGCCCGACCCAGATCGGCCTTGCCCTCGACGACGATGTCTTCCGGACCCGGTTCAAGCCCGATGCCCCGGTCGCCCTCCAGCGTCAGGAAAATCCGCAGATCGGCCGCCGCGGCTCGTTCGCGGGCCCGGGCAATGCCGATCCCTTCAATCGCATCCGCAGCCTCACGCAGCCCGGCGGTATCGAGCATCGTCACCGGCAGGCCGTCGAGATCCATCCGTACCTCGATCACGTCGCGCGTGGTGCCCGCGATCTCCGACGTGATCGCCGCTTCGCGCCCCGCCAGCGCATTGAGCAGCGTCGATTTTCCTGCATTGGGCGGGCCGACGATGGCGACTTCAAAGCCGTCGCGGATGCGTTCGGCAACCCGGACACCGTCCCGCTCGCGCGCCAGCGCGTCCGACACACGGTCCAGAAGCGACAGCACCTCCGGCGCGACATCCACGGGCACCTCTTCGTCGACGAAATCGATCGTCGCTTCGAGGAGCGCAGCGGCACGGATCAGATCCTTGCGCCAGGCCTCGGCCTTGTCGCCGAGCGCGCCCGACAGCACGCGCAAAGCCTGTTGCCGCTGCGCTTCGGTTTCGGCGTCGATGAGATCCGCCAGCCCCTCGACCTGGGCGAGGTCGAGCCGACCGTTTTCGAGCGCGCGCCGGGTGAACTCGCCGGGCTCGGCAAGCCGCAGATCGTCGAATTCGCCCAGCGCATGCAACACCGCATCGATCACCGCGGTGGACCCGTGCACCTGGAACTCGACCACGTTTTCGCCGGTGAAGGAGTGTCCGGCGGCAAAGACCAGCACCAACGCTTCGTCCAGAACCGTGCCGTCCGGCGCTGTCAGCTTTCGAAGGCCGCGCCCCGCTGGCAGGCCGACGCACAACGCCTCGCCGGTGGAAAAGGCTGCCGGTCCCGAAACCCGGATGACGGCCACGCCCGCTTTGCCCCGGGCCGAGGCCAGGGCGAAGATCGTGTCCATCGCGGGTGCCTCCCGAATACGTGGCTTACGCGTTCATCGAGTCGAAAAACTCGCTGTTGGTCTTGGTCTGCTTGAGCTTGGAGATCAGGAACTCGATGGCATCGGTCGTGCCCATCGGGTTGAGGATCCGGCGCAGCACGTAGGTCTTTTGCAGATCCTTGGGATCGACCAGCAGCTCTTCCTTCCGGGTGCCGGACTTGAGGATGTCCATCGCCG
>JAGRMP010000276.1:0-2874 GCA_020441225.1 Maritimibacter sp.
CCGCGACCGGCGGTGTCTGGACCCGTGGACCGGGCCGGGCGGGGGCTTTGGCCCCGCCGTGCCGCGGTGTGCGCCGGAACATCCGATACCGTGACGAGAACCCTGCCGTGTTTCATCGGTCCGCTCCCGTTCGTGAGGAAAGCATAACCGACGCCTGGGCAGGGCGCCATGACGCCGGTCAAAACCCCCTATCGCTGTCGCTCGGGGGGGCCGGGGTGCGGGCGCGATGCCCTCTGTCGGCGGATCGCTTCCGCGCGCAAGGCCGCCGGCCCCCTTCTTTGGTCCCCAGAGACCTTCGGGGGGCAGGGCCTGGATCTCGGCGGGCAGACAGCCCCCGGCGCGTGGGCCCGGGCGATCCCGCGCGGGGTTCAGCGCGTCCAGTCGGGCTTGCGTTTCTCGATGAAGGCCTGGATCCCCTCGGCGGTGTCAGCGTCCATCATGTTCTCGACCATCACCGGCCCGGCGATGGCATAGGCCTCGGCGAGCGGCTGCTCGATCTGGGCGTAGAACCCGGCCTTGCCGAGGGCCACGGCGATGTCGAGCTTGGAGGCGACCACCTCGGCGAGGGCCATGGTCTCCCGGGTCAAAGCCTCCGGCGCGGCGACGCGGTTGATGAGCCCGACGGCCAGCGCCCGGTCGGTGTCGATGAACTCCCCCGTCACCGCCATTTCGAAGGCAAGCTTCGCCGGAACCGCGCGCGCGAGCGCCACGGCGGGGGTCGAGCAGAACAGCCCGAGGTTGACGCCGTTCACGCCGAACCGCGTGCCCTCCGCCGCGACCGCCATGTCGCAGCTCGCGGCGAGCTGCATCCCGGCGGCGGTGGCGATGCCGTGGAGCTCGGCGATCACCGGCTGGGGCAGGGCGCGGATCGCCTGCATGACGGTGCCGCAGCGGGTGAACAACCCGTCGTAATAGGCCCGGCCGCCATCGGGCGCGTTGCGCGCGGCCTGCATCTGTTTGAGGTCGTGACCGGCGGAAAACACCTTGCCCGCGCCCGCGAGCACCACGGCGCGGATCGCGCGGTCCCCGGCGATCTCGGCGAAGGCCTCGGACAGGGCCGCCAGCATCTCGTCCGACAGCGCGTTGAGACTTCCGGGGCTGTTGAGGGTGAGACGCGCCACCGCGCCCCGGTCTTCGCGGATCAGAATCGGATCGCCCATCTTGTTCTCCCTCCCGGTTGCCGCCACGATAGGGGGCGCACGGTGACGGGGGAAGAGATGCAGGTCAAGATGGGGCTGGACGCGCTGAGGGCGTTCATGGACGAGACCTTTCCGCAGGTGGCGGAGGATTTCGAACTGCTCGACGTGAGCCCGATGCACCTGGTCATGCGGGCGCTGGTCCATGAGCGCCATCTGCGCCCCGGCGGCACGGTCTCTGGCCCGGCGATGTTCGCGCTTGCCGATGTCACCATGTATCTCGCGATCCTGGCGATGATCGGCCCCAAGGCGCTGGCGGTGACCACCAATTGTTCCATCGACTTCATGCGCAAACCGGCGGCGGAGGCGAACCTGCGCGCCGAGGCGCGGCTGTTGAAGCTCGGCCGGGTACTGGCCGTGGGCGATGTGCTGATCTACTCGGAAGGCGCCGACGCCCCGGTGGCGCGCGCTTCGCTCACCTATTCGATCCCGCCGGCGCAGGGCTGATCCGCCGTCCCTTCCGGGGTGCGGCGCTTTGGTCGCGTTGACCCGGGGGCCCGGCCCCCGGTACCTGAGCGAACCGATCAGGATTGAGGGCCCCCACATGACCGACGCGACCGAGCCGCGGCTCAAACATCTCCCCATCACCTTCTTTGCCATCGTCATGGGGCTCATGGGGCTGAGCCTCGCCTTTCATGCGGCAGCCCCGGTGTTCAAACCCGCCGAAACGCTCTCGGGCGTCGTGCTCTGGGTGGGCATCGCCGCCGCCGCGGGGATCGCGCTCGCCTATCTCGCCAAGGCGGCGCGCTTCCCCGCCATGGTCGCGTGGGAATGGCACCACCCGGTGCGGCTCGCCTTCTTTCCCACCGTCACCATTTCGCTCCTGTTGATGGCGGCGGCGCTTTCCTCGCACGCCGAACCGCTCGCCCGGGTGATCTGGCACATCGGCACCATCGGGCAGGGGGTGCTGACACTCGCGGTTATCAACGGCTGGATCGGGCATCGGTCGTTCCAGGTGGGCCACCTGACGCCTGCCTGGTTCATCCCCGCCGTCGGTAACGTGATCGTGCCCGTCGCGGGGGCCGATTTCGGCTATCTCGAGACCTCCTGGGCGTTTTTCTCGGTCGGGATGATCTTCTGGGGCGTGCTGCTCACGCTGGTGATGAACCGGCTGATGTTCCACGATCCGATCCCGGCGCGGCTGTTTCCGACCATGGTGATCCTGATCGCGCCGCCCTCGGTGGCCTTTGTCGCCTATGTGAAGATGTCGGGTGGCAGCGTCGACAATTTCGCCCGGGTGCTGCTCTACGCGGCCTGGTTCTTTGCCGCCCTGGTGCTGGCGGAACTGCCCAAGCTCGTGAAACTGCCCTTTGCGCTGAGCTGGTGGGCGCTGTCCTTTCCGCTCGCCGCGCTCACGGTCGCGAGCTTCCTGTTCGGCCGGCTGGAACAGTCGGGCGTGCACCTGGCGGTCGGCACGGTGGGGCTGGTGACGGTGAGTCTCGTGGTGCTGGGGCTGATCTGGCGCACCGCGGTCGCGATGGCGCGGGGCGAGATCTGCCAGCCGGAATAGGCGGCACGAAAAAGGGCCGGGGAAAGACCCCGGGCGGCACGAAAAAGGGCCGGGGAGTGACCCCGGCCCAGGAAGTGCGGCGCGGGACAGCCCGAACGCCGCGGGGATGCGGTGACCCTCAGTCGACCCAGAACGGCAGCGCCGCTTCGCGCCAGGCCTGTTCCCGGG
>JAGRMP010000276.1:2960-5424 GCA_020441225.1 Maritimibacter sp.
CGCCACCGCGAGCGCAGCGGCGGCCGCCGCCGGCAGCGGGGCTTGTGCGTCGAGATAGGCGAGCCGGGACTGCCGGCGGGACGAGGCGTGATCCATGATGTCCTCCGAAGTGTATTGATACAATCTAGCGGATGTGCTAGTGAAGGATTGGTACAATGTGAGGCATACCCGTACAATGGATAAATTGTAATGGATACAATATTGCGGGACCGGCTGGACGGCGGCGAAGGTCCGAAATACCGCCGCATCGTCGCGGGGATCGAGGCGGCCATCGGCGCCGGCGCGTTGACCCCGGGCGACAAGCTGCCGCCGGTGCGCGACCTTGCCTGGACGCTGGGCGTGACCCCCGGCACGGTCGCGCGTGCCTTCACCATCCTGGGCGAAACGGGCTGGGTCATCTCCGAGGTCGGGCGCGGCACCTTCGTCGCCGAGGCGGCCGGTGCCCCCGCGTCGTCACCGGCGCCGATACCCACCCCCGCACCGGTGCCGCACATCCGCGTCGCCCCCGAGACCAACGCGCCGCTCTACGTCGAGATGCCCGAAAGCGACGACGTGCTTTTCGCGCCGCGCCTCGCCGATGTCGGGCAGATCGCCATCGTCCGCGAGGGTCTGCGCCGGGCGGCCGAGGCGCCGGTGGAACAGATGCTCGCCTATCCCACCTTCGACAGCCACAGGGTCCTGCGCGATGCGGTGCTCGACTGGCTGCCGGACGACATGCGCGCCGCCGTCGATCCGACGCAGGTGATGCTGACCAACGGCGGCCAGAACGCCAACCTCCTGGTGCTGCAGGCGCTGCTCTACGATGCGCCGCCGGTGGTGATGACCGAGGCGCTGACCTATACCGGTGCGCTGCGCGCTGCCGATCTGCTCGGGGCGCGGGTGGTGCCCGTGGAGATGGATGCGGACGGCGCGCGGCCCGACGCGCTCGACGCCGCCGCCGAAGCCACCGGCGCGCGGGTGTTCTTCACGATGCCCGAGGCCCAGAACCCGACCGCGCGCGCGACCTCGCCCGCGCGCCGCGAGGCGCTGGCCGCGATCGCCCGGCGGCGCGGCATCGCCATGATCCAGGACGATTGCTACCGCCTGGGGCCGCCCTCCGGCCCGTCGTACCGGGCGCTTCTGCCCGATCTGGGGTGGTATCTTTCCTCGCTCTCGAAGGCGATCTCGCCGGCGCTCCGGGTCGGCTACGCCGTGGCGCCCGAGGCGACCGCGATGCGGCTGCGCCGGGTGGTCGATGCCAATTTCTACGGGCTGTCGCGGCCGATGTCCGACGTTGCCGCCCATGTGCTGACCCACCCCGACACGCCCGGCCTGGTCGAGGCGATGCGCGAGCATATGGGGGCCTATGTGCGCGCCGCGGTCAACGTGCTGGGCCGGTTCGATCTCGGCTGGGACGAGAACATCCCCTTCGTCTGGTTGCGGCTGCCTCAGGGCTGGCGCGAGGCGGCCTTCGTGCAGGCGCTGGCGGGCGAAGGGATCCGGGTGCGGCCCGGCTCGGACTTCGCCGAACGCGACGCGCGCGCGGTCAACGCGGTGCGGATCTCGGTCAACGGCCAGATGAGCCTCGAACGCTTCACCGGGGCGATGGAGCGGATCGCCCGCCGCCTCGACCGTCCGCCGGAGCATGCCGGGGTCTGAAAATCGCCGGGGAGTGGGGTAAAATAATACCATAATTATAAGGCATTGTTTTGACGACATTTATTGGCAAAAGTCGCGCTTGACTGCGCCCGCGAAATCACTAGAACCGGCCCATCCGAAACCCGAAGATGGGCCGACAACATGAAAACCTTCTCTGCGACTCCCGCAGACATCGAAAAGAAGTGGATCGTCATCGACGCCGAGGGCGTCGTGCTGGGCCGCCTCGCCTCGATCGTCGCCATGCGCCTGCGTGGCAAGCACAAGCCGTCCTACACCCCGCATATGGATTGCGGTGACAATGTCATCGTCATCAATGCCGACAAGGTGCAGCTGACCGGCAAGAAACGCACCGACAAGGTGCATTACTGGCACACCGGCTACCCGGGCGGCATCAAGTCGCGCACCGCGGGCCAGATCCTCGAAGGCGCCCATCCCGAGCGCGTGGTCGAGAAGGCCGTGAAGCGCATGCTGCCGGGCAACCGTCTCTCGCGCGTGCAGATGTCGAACCTGCGCGTCTACGCCGGGCCCGAGCACAAGCACGAGGCCCAGAACCCCGAAGTTCTCGACGTGCGGTCGATGAACAAGAAAAACACGCGTGAGGGCTGATCATGGCTGAAGAGATCAAATCGCTCGAAGAGCTGAACTCGGTCGTCGAAGGCACCGATGCGGCGGTCGTGACCGAAGACAGCTTCGCTCCCCGCGAACCGGTCCGCGACGCGCTGGGCCGCTCCTACGCCACCGGCAAACGAAAAGATGCGGTCGCCCGTGTCTGGCTCAAGCCCGGTTCCGGCAAGGTCACCGTCAACGGCAAGGAAATGGACAAGTA
>JAGRMP010000277.1 GCA_020441225.1 Maritimibacter sp.
CGACCCGGAAGTTGATCCGGGCACCGCTCCGGACCCGGTCTCCGAAGCCGATGTGGCCAAAGACGATGCGACCGGAGAGGCGGTCGCTGCGCAACAGGCGGATCCGGTGGATGCCGCGACGCAAGACGTCACCCCTGCCGGGGAGACGGCCATCGAGACGCAGGCCGAAACGCCTGCGGAAGATCCGGGGGCCGGGACCGGCGCGCCGGAAACTGCGCCGGAAAGCCCCGTCGCCGAAGACCCCGAAACCGGACCCCCCGGCTCCGTCTCTCCGGCACCTGCCCAGACCGTTGACAGCGCCGGTCTGCCCGAGGGAGCGGAGACCGATGCCGGGGAACCTGCGACCCCGGAGGGTGCCGCTGAGACCGGCACCGTGACGGATGACCTCGATGCGACCGCAATCCCCGAAGGCGTTGGCGAAGACGAGATCTCTCCTGCCACTCAGAGCGCAGAGACGACATCGCCCCAGGGACCGGACGAAACAGCGGCCATCGACCCGGATAGCGCAACCGAGGTCCCCGGCGCGGAAGATGCGGGCGATGCCGCAGCCGCGGTAGAAGACCCGGTTTCCACCGAGCCGGAGATTGCGGACGCCGAGGCCGGGGCCGAAGCCGAGAACCGGGAAACACCGTCGAGCGAGGCCGGAGAGGCCGCATTGAACTTTTCCCTCGATATCCCTGCGATCCGCCCGCGCGCGCGCCCTCCCCTTGTCGTGCATCCGGACCTCGCCGGCGTGCGCCCGAAGCCGCGCCCCGCCGAGATCCCGGCCGTGACCCCAGCCGCCCCCACCACGGAGTGAAGCCCCATGAACCGGACCGAGTTCATCATCGTCACCGCCATCATTCTCTTCGTGGCCTTTTTGCTGGGCTGGTTCGCGCACTGGCTCATCCACCGGTTCACGCGGGTGGCCACGGGCGACATGAGCGAGCTCGACCGGATCGCGCAGGCGCTGCATGAAGCGGAAGAAACCCGCGACCAGGCGATCACCTACCTGCAGAAACGCGAAGCCGAGATGTCGAACGACCTCGCCCAGACCCATGCCGAGCTGAATGCCGCGATGCAGGGGCTGCGCGATGCCCGCCAAGAGGCAGACGAACTGCGGGCCTATATCGAGGAACAGAGCCAGCGGTAACCGTCAGCTCGCCTGCGCATCCCCACCGGGCGCGGCGCCCCGCAGACCTGCCGGCGCGCCCGGCAAGCGCGGGCGAACCCACGGCGGCACGCGGCACCCGTCTCGATATCAGATGTTGATGCGGATCGGCCCGCAGTCCCGGCTGGGCGGCAGGTTCAGGGAATGAGACCGCCGTCGTAATCGTCGCCGGTCTCGTTGATCAGCCGTTCGAGCGAAGGCACGACCACGCGGCGTTTGCCGTCGAGCTCGATGATCCCGGCCTTTTTCAGCGCCGAGATCTGCCGGCTGACGGTTTCGAGGGTCAACCCCAGGTAGTCCGCCATCGCTTCGCGGGTCAGCGGAAGGTCGAAATTCATGCCGTCTTTCGGGGTGTGTTTCTTGAGCGCGGCATCGCGTCGCGCAACGATGGCGAGCAGCGAAGCGATCTTCTCCCGCGCCGTCTTGCGACCCAGCACCAGCATCCATTCCCGGGCGGAATCGAGCTCGTCCAGCGTCATCTCCAGAAGCCGGGTGCCGATATGCGGGGTCGAGGTCATCAGCTCCTCGAACGGGGTCTTGCGAAAACAACAAATCGTGAGGTCGGAGACGGCCACCACGTCGAACGGCGCCGAGTCGCGGCCCGGGCGGCCGATGAAATCGGAGGGCAACAGGAGCCCCACCATCTGGGTGCGCCCATCCTCCATCGTCTGGCTCAGGCTGGCGATGCCGGTGACCACGGAAGCCACGAATTCCATGTGATCTCCGGCCCAGATCACCGGCTGTCCGGCCTCGTAATTGCGGTAATACTTGATGTCTTCGAGCCGCTTGAGCTCGTCCGGCTCACAACGAGAACAGACCGCCTGATGCTTGATCGGGCAGTTCCAGCACTCCTTGGTGTCGACAGACAGATCCATCTTGGCTTTCATGCCGGATATCCGGTTTGATCCTGATCAAAGTGGCGCGCGCAGTTTCCGCTAGAGCCTAGTCGAATGCAGTCACTCACGCAACTTCGCAAACTCGGGTTGTTCGACGCCCGCGTGCCCCGCTATACGAGCTATCCGACCGCGCCGCAATTCAAACCGGGCGTCGGTAGCGAGCTCGTGTCGAGCTGGATTTCGGACCTGCCCGAGGGCAGTTCGGTCTCGCTCTACGTCCATATCCCGTTCTGCCGCAGGTTGTGCTGGTTTTGCGCCTGCCGCACCCAGGGGACCCAGACCGCCGAGCCGGTCGCGGCCTATGTCGAGACGCTGAAGAAGGAGCTCGCGCTGATCAAGGCGCGGCTGCCGCAGGGGATCACGCTCGAACATCTGCACTGGGGCGGCGGCACGCCGACGCTGCTCGAACCGCAGATGATCGCCGATCTGGCCGGCGCCGTCTTCGACACGGCCCCCCTTGCCGAGGGCGCGCAGTTTTCGGTCGAGATCGACCCGACCGAGATCGACGACGCCCGGCTCGATGCGCTGGCGGCGGCGGGGCTCAACCGCGCCTCGATCGGGGTGCAGGATTTCGACCCGATGATCCAGGAGGTCATCGGCCGGCCGCAGAGCTACGAGGTGACCAAGGCCGCGGTCGACGGGCTGCGCGCGCGCGGCATCCGCTCGCTCAACGTCGACCTGCTCTACGGGTTGCCGCACCAGACCGACGCCCGGATCGCCGACTCGGTGAACAAGGTGATCAGCCTCGGCCCCGACCGGATCGCGCTGTTCGGCTACGCCCATGTGCCGTGGATGTCGAAGCGCCAGCAGCTGATCCCGACCGATGCTCTGCCGACGCCCGAAGCGCGGCTGGAGCTCTACAACGTCGCGCGCGATCTGTTCGTGGGGGCGGGCATGGAAGAGATCGGCATCGACCATTTTGCGCATCCCGACGACGGGCTCGCCATCGCGCACCGCAACGGCACGATGCACCGCAATTTCCAGGGCTACACCGAGGACAAATCGCCCGCGCTGATCCCCGTGGGTGCCTCGTCGATCGGACGTTTCCCGCAAGGCTACGCACAGAATGAACCGGCGACGTCGAAATACCAGGAACGCGTGCGCGCCGGCGGCCTGGCGACCGCCAAAGGCCATGTCTTCGCCGGCGACGATCTCGTGCGGGCGCGGATCATCGAGCTTTTGCTGTGCGATTTCCGCGCCGATCTCGGCGCCGTCGCAGCGGAGCACGGGGTGGCGCGTGCGACGGTGGAGGCCATGGCCGAGGGGCTGGACGAGGCGATGCCGGGGACCATCACGCTGAAGGACGGCGTGCTGACCATCCTCGACGACGCCCGCCCGCTCGCGCGCATGATCGCGCGATATTTCGACGCCTACGACATGTCCACGGCGCGGCATTCGCAGGCAGTGTAGGCTCTGCAGCGGGCCGTCCTTGGGGGCACCGATCAGCGTTAACAAAATGTGAATCGCGTCTGGCGCGATTCCTGATGGGTTGTGAATTTCCTTTTCCTTGCAAAGGGATACCGTGCCTCCAGGAATCCAGAAATCCGGATTTCCGGATTCCTCGGGCCAGGGCTCGACGGCGCCCCCGGCACGCTGCAAGATGCGACCGGGCCCGGGTGGGCCGGGACCCGGATCGGAGGGCACACATGGATTTCATCGAAGCGGCCCGCGAGATCGTCGGGACAGCGCATGTCCTGACCGGCGCCGATACGGCCCGCTACGCCAGCGACTGGACCGGCAAGTACACTTCCAGGCCGCTCTGCGTGGTGCGGCCCGCGGACACGGCGCAGGTTTCAGCCCTGATGGCGCTCGCCAACGAGACCGCCACGCCGGTCGTGCCCATCGGCGGCAATACCGGGGTCAGCGGCGGGGCGCAGGCGCAGGGCGCGGTGCTGCTCTCGCTCGAACGGTTGAACCGCATCCGCGAAATCCGTGCCAAGGCGCGTGTGGCGGTGGTCGAGGCAGGGGTGGTGCTGCAACGGCTCCATGAGGCCACCGAACCGCACGGTCTCACCTTCCCGATGACCTTCGGCGCCAGGGGCTCGGCGACGCTCGGCGGCATGATGGCGACCAATGCCGGCGGTTCGGGCGTGCTGCGCTACGGCAATACCCGCGCGCTGGTGCTGGGGCTCGAGGCGGTGATGCCCGACGGCGCGGTGCTCGATCTGATGACCGCGCTGCACAAGGACAATTCGGGTTACGACCTCAGGGACCTGCTGATCGGCGCCGAGGGCACGCTGGGGGTTATCACCGCCGCAGTGGCCAAGCTCGTGCCGCTGCCGCGGGCCCGGGCGACGGCGCTCCTGGTGCTCGCCTCGCTCGACGATGCGCTGGGGCTGCTCAACACGGTGCAGGAAGCAACCGCCAACGCCGTGGAGGCCTGCGAATACATGCCCGGCGAATATCTCGACATGCTGGCGCGGCTGCAACCGGAGATGCGCCAGCCGCTCGCCCGCAACGCGGTGACCCTGATGCTGGAGATCGCCGCCGGCTCGGACCGCGAGGCCGCCCCGGGCCCCGACGGCGTCGCCCCGATCGCCGCCCGGCTCGAAGAGCTGCTGGCCGCCGAGATGGAGGCCGGCCGGGTGCTTGATGCCGTCATCGCCCGGACCGAGGCACAGCGACGCGAGATCTGGGCGCTGCGCGAGGCGGCGGCGGAGGTTCAGTTCGCCACCAAGCCCTCGGTCATCAGTGACATCGCCCTGCCGCTCGACCGGATCCCCGGGTTCTTCGACCGGGTACGCGCCGAAATCGCGGTGCTGGACCCGGAGGCCTGGGATATCCCGGTCGCCCATCTCGGCGACGGCAATATCCATTTCGCGGTCTACCCGAGCCGGGACGCGCCGGACCATCTCGACCGGATCATGGAAACGGTCGAGGAGATCGTGGTCGACATGGGCGGATCCTTCAGTGCCGAACACGGCATCGGTTTGTCGAAGAAACCCTCGATGGCCCGGCGAAAGGACCCGGTGGCGCTCGCGGTGATGCGGGCGATCAAGGCGGCGCTCGATCCGCAGGGGATCATGAACCCGGGCAAGGTGCTGCCCGACTGAGTTTCGAACCGGATTGCGTCTGCCCGCCCCGCGAGTATTTTGGCCAAGAAAAAGGGGGGACCGGCGTCCTGCCGGTCACGTCCAGCCGAAAAACCCGTCGCCCGCCCGTTCCAGAAGCCCGGCCGCCATCGCGCGCCCCATCTCGGCGCCGTCCTCCACCGGCCCGCTCACGTCGTCGCCGAGCGCTTCGGAGCCGTCGGTGCGCAGGATCTCGCCGCGCAGGCGCAGCGTGCCGCCGTCGAGGGTGGCAAGCCCGGCGATGGGCGTTTCGCACGACCCGTCGAGCGCGGCGAGGAAGGCGCGCTCCGCCGCCAGCCGCTGGCCGGTCTCGGCATCGTGCAGCGCCTCCAGCATCTCGGCGGTGCGGCTGTCGTCCGACCGCCGCTCGATGCCGATGGCGCCCTGGGCGATGGCGGGCAGCATGTCTTCGGGCGCGATCTCGGCATGGGGCACCGTGCCGCTCATCCCGAGCCGGTTGAGCCCGGCGAGCGCCAGAAAGGTCGCCTCGGCCACCCCGTTTTCGAGCTTGCCGAGCCGGGTCTGGACGTTGCCGCGGAACTCGACCACCCTGAGATCGGGGCGCCGGTTCAGGAGCTGCGCCTTGCGCCTCAGCGACGAGGTGCCGACCACCGCGCCTTCGGGCAGATCGGCAATCGCGCCATGCTTGAGCGAGACGAAGGCGTCGGCCGTCGCCTCGCGCGGCAGGTAACAGTCGAGCACCAGCCCCGGGGGCTGTTCGACCGGCATGTCTTTCATCGAATGCACGGCGATGTCGATCCCGTCCCCGGCACCGCCCGACAGAAGCTGTTCCTCGATTTCCTTGGTGAACAGCCCCTTGTTGCCGATCTCCTTGAGCGGCCGGTCGGCGGCGATCAGCGCGGCGTCGTCGCCGGTGGTCTTGATCACCACGATCTCGAAGGCGTCGCCGGGCAGGCCATGTGCGGCCATCAGCCGCGCGCGGGTTTCATGCGCCTGCGCAAGCGCCAGCGCCGAGCCGCGTGTGCCGATGCGAAGGGGGGTCTGGGGGTTTGGCATCTGGGTCATGTGATCCGCTTAGCGCCCGCCCTTGGCCTTGACAACGGGAAGATGCGCGCCATGAAGGGCGCCAAGAGGTGAGACATGTCACAAAAACCGATCCTTCGCGCCCTTGCGGGCGAGCGTCTGCCCGTTCCGCCCGTGTGGATGATGCGTCAGGCGGGGCGTTACCTGCCCGAATACCGCGCGACCCGCGCGCAGGCCGGCGACTTTTTGTCGCTGT
>JAGRMP010000278.1 GCA_020441225.1 Maritimibacter sp.
ACCTTGCGGATGAAATGCTTGATCATCTCTTCCGCGCTGTCGAAATCGGCGATCACGCCCTCGCGCATCGGCCGGATCGCCTCGATGCTGCCCGGCGTGCGTCCAAGCATGAGCTTGGCGTCCTCGCCGACGGCCAACACCTTCTTGACCCCGTCCTTGACGTGATAGGCGACAACGGACGGCTCGTTGAGGATGATGCCCCGCCCTTTCACGTAGACCAGTGTGTTCGCGGTCCCAAGATCGATCGCCATGTCGGACGAGAATAACCCGGAGAAGAAGGAGGGCATATGAAGGGGGTCTTTCGGTGGCTCGTGTTCAGGGGCCGTGGCGGCCTCGATACCGGCGGTATATAGAGAGCGCAGCCCGTCGAGGAAAGGCCTGCGCGGGACCGAGCGCGCAGAATCTCGCCGTCCCCGCCCGCCGGACGGCGGTTCGCACGGCGCGAACACGGCGAGGCGCCCGCCGCCCCGGTTCGCGGGTCAGGAGCCTGCGGCGCGGGCCACCCGGCAAAGCGACGTGAAACCCCTGCGCGCGCCCGCCGCACAAGGCAGGGCCGACCGCAGCGGCAGCGATGAACCGGGACCGAAAGCGCCTCCGCGCGGATGGCCATGGACGCGGAACGACGTCTCCAAATTGGCATCACTCATGCGCAACGGCGCAGTTTGGATCCGTTTCAGAGATAATCTTCCCCAATGCGCACCCCGGGAAACAGTTTGTAAACGGAACAGCGACTGTGGCGGCCCCGCCCGGACTGATATACGGTCGTCACTTGCCGGGGTTGACCCGGACCGGAGAGCCAAGGGGGCGGCTCAGCGTGTCGCAACGTGTTGCGGCGCGACGTGAATGCATGTGGGGTGCCAGTGTTACGTTCGTACGGTTCGCTCGAGATCGGTCGCCTCGTGGCCGCGCTCCTCGTCGTGTTCATCCATTCCGCCCCGCTCTTTCCCATTTCCCCCGCGCTCAACCAGGTGATCGGCCATGGCGTCGGCCGACTGGCCGTGCCGTTCTTCTTCATCGCCACCGGCTATTTCAGCGCGACGGCGCTGGTCGAGGACCGCTGGCGCTGGGCCCGCCGGATCGCGGCGATGTATTTGCTCTGGACCTTGGTCTACGCGCCGCTCTGGCTCATCAAATCGCCCGACGCCGTCACCGCGCTGGGCCATATCGTCTTCGGCTTTCGCCACCTGTGGTACCTGCCCGCCCTGCTGCTGGGCGGACTGACGTTGAGCTATGCCGCCCGGCTCGGGACGCGCCGTCTGCTCGGGCTTGCCGTCCTGGTGTACCTTGCCGGTGCCGCGCTTCAGTACGGGCTCAATGCCCGCTGGGACTGGGTGCACCTGGCGGCGCCGGATCTTGCCGCACAGATCCCGCGCAATTTTCTCACCTTCGCCTTCCCGTTCCTCACGCTCGGCTACGTGATCCGCGTCCAGGACGCGGCGATACGCCGGGTGCCGCCTGTCTGGCTCGGGCTCGCCTATGCGGCCGCGACCCTGGCCTTCGCGCTCGAATACGCCCTCGTGCAGCATTTCTACGGATCAAACCGGATGGCCGACATCTATGTGGTTCTGATCGTCCTCGCACCCCTGATCTTCGCGGGCCTTCTGCGCCTGCCCTCCCGGCCGATCGCGCTGCCGCTCGGCGACACCGCGACGTCGCTCTACTTCAACCAGATCTACCTGCTTGCCATCGGCCATACGGTGCTGGGGTTCGGCAATGTCGGCATGTTCGTCTTCGCCGTGGCCGGCGGGCTCGCTCTGACACCGGTGCTGCGCTGGCTGTCGTACTTTGGACCCTTCCTCGGGGCGACCCGAAAAAGGGCGGAACCGCGCGGCCCCGCCCTCTCTTCGAATCTGCCCTGATCCAGGCGCTCAGATCGCCTCGGGCTTGGTCTTTTCGCGCCGAACGACGAGGTTGTTGAGCGCGTTCACATAGGCCTTGGCGGAGGCGACGACCGTGTCGGTGTCGGACGAAGCGCCGGTGACGATCTTGCCGTCCTCCTCCATCCGCACCGTAACGGTCGCCTGGGCGTCGGTGCCGCCGGTAACCGCATGCACCTGGTAGAGGTTCAGCCTGGCGCTATGCGGAAACAGCGCCTTCACCGCGTTGAAACAGGCATCGACCGGGCCGTCGCCGGTGGCGGTGACCTGATGGTCGACCCCGTCGATGGTGAGGGTCAGATCCGCCGATTGCGGCGCTTCGGTCCCGCAAATCACCCGCAGGAACTTGACCTTGAGCTTGTCATGCGCCTCGCCGCCCGCGCCGATCAGCGCGATCAGGTCCTCGTCGAAGACCTCTTTCTTGCGATCGGCGAGCTCCTTGAACCGCACGAAGACATCCGCGAGCTGGTTGTCGGCCAGCTCATAGCCCAGGTCCTTCATCTTCGCCTTGAGCGCCGCACGGCCGGAATGCTTGCCCAAAGGCAGCGACGACGCCGCCAGCCCGATGTGCTCGGGACGCATGATCTCGAAGTTTTCCGGGTTTTTCAGCATCCCGTCCTGGTGGATACCGCTCTCATGGGCAAAGGCGTTCTTGCCGACGATCGCCTTGTTGAACTGCACCGGGAAGCCCGAGACCTGCGCCACCCGGCGCGAGATCTGCATGATCTTGGTGGTATCGACACCGGTCCGATACGGCATGATGTCGTTGCGCACCTTGAGCGCCATCACCACTTCTTCGAGCGCGGTGTTGCCGGCCCGCTCGCCCAGGCCGTTGATCGTCGATTCGATCTGCCGCGCGCCGGCCTCGACCGCGGCGAGCGCATTGGCCGTCGCCATGCCGAGGTCGTTGTGGCAATGGGTGGCAAAGACCACCTCGTCGGCGCCCGGTACTTTCTCGATCAGCATCCGGATCAGATCGGCGCTTTCGCGCGGCGCGGTGTAGCCCACCGTGTCGGGGATGTTGATGGTGGTCGCCCCCGCCTTGATCGCGATCTCGATCACCCGGCACAGGTAGTCGTGCTCGGTCCGGGTCGCGTCCATCGGCGACCACTGCACGTTGTCGCAGAGATTGCGGGCGTGGGTCACGGTGTCATGGATCAGATCGGCCATCTGGTCCATCGTCAAGCCCGGGATATCGCGGTGCAAAGGCGAGGTGCCGATAAAGGTATGGATCCGCGGCCGGGCGCTGTGCTTCACCGCCTCCCAGCAGCGGTCGATATCCTTGAAATTCGCGCGCGCGAGGCCGCAGATCACCGCCTGTTTCGAGCGCTGCGCGATTTCGCTCACGGCGCGGAAATCGCCCTCGGAGGCAATCGGGAACCCGGCCTCGATGATGTCGACCCCCATCTCGTCGAGCAGCACTGCGATCTCGAGCTTTTCCTCGTGGGTCATCGTCGCGCCGGGGCTCTGTTCGCCGTCGCGCAAGGTCGTGTCGAAAATCAGGACGCGGTCCTGGTCACTGGGCATGTTCATATCGGTCTCTTTCCTGGAATCTCAGCCGGTGTGCATGATGTGTGGGGTGTCTGGCGCGGACGGCATCCTCTGAGCGCTCGCGCCGAAAGGCACGCTCAGAGGCGGCTAAGAAGAAGCAGCGCGGCGGCGCCGGGGCACGAGGACGTGCCGGGAGCGAAAATGATATGGGCCGCGTTGGTCATGGCGCGCACTATAGCTGCGGCCCCGGGGATGAAAACCCTTTATTGGGTCCGCAATTCTGACCCACCGGAACGGGTCCGCACCCGAAGCGCCCGTACCGTTCCGGCCGCCGCAGCGACCCCGGGCGTCCGCCCGGCGCCACCGGCCCGCCCCGATCCATCGGCGCCGCAGCCGGGCAGGGTCGAGACCGGGGCATAGGCGAAAGGCGGTTCGCACGTTCATCCCATGCGCCCTGGAACGACGCCTGCCCAGCACACCTTGTATCGCAGAACGACGACGCCGGGGCTGCCTGCGGATTCGGGCCGGGTTGGTTCCACCGCCCGGGAGACGAAAACACTCTGGAATTCCTGAATGCGTTGATTTGCCGCGCACGTAGCACTTGACCTCGACCTTCCGACATATTCCGCGGCATTATGGGTCGCAGGCCTGAGTGATTCGGATATTACTGGACCCGTGTAAAGTTTTCGCTCAGAAAGGGTCGCAACTGCCGATGTCCGGGCGCCCGCGTTGCGAGTGCCGCGGGCGGACCGAAATGCACAGGATCGCCACGGGAGCGTTAAGGAGAAGCCGCTCAATGTCAGAACCCCGAAAACGGAAAAGCGCTGCGGACCGACGGGCGGAAATCGTCGAGACCGCAATCCGGCTCTCGGCAGAGATCGGCCCCGACCGTGTCACGACACAACATCTCGCCGATGAGGTGGGGGTTACGCAGCCCGCGATCTTTCGGCATTTCGCCACCAAGGGCGATATCTGGCTTGCGGTGGGCGATCACATCGTCGCCGAGATGAACGGGCTGCACAGCGATGGACCGACCGACGGCGGATCCGACCCGCATGGCGACCCGCACGGCGCATTGCAGCGGATCGTCGGTCACCACTTCGTCCATATCGCCGCCAAGCCCGCCATCCCGGCGATCCTCTACTCGCGCGAACTCCAGGCCGAGAGCGATGCGCTGAGGACCAAGTTCTCCGAAGTGCTCGACAAGCGCTGCTCGGCGCTCGCCGGGATCATCCGCGACGGCCAGGACCGCGGCGTTCTGCGCGCCGACCTCGTCGCCGAAGATGCCGCACGGTTGATTTCCGAAGCGGTCCAGGGCCTGTCGATGCGCTGGCTGCTCGACGGTTGCACCTACGATATCGCCGATGCGGGCCCCCGGGTGCTCGCGCCGCTGTTCGACGCCTTCCGCGCCTAGTTTCCGGGCTCAACGTCCGGGCCCAGCTTCCAGCCCCGAGCCGGCGCCCGCCGCCGGCAAGACGGAGGCTCACCCGCCACCGGCGCGGTCGCACGCCGAAGCGCCCAAATGCCGCCCCTCGCGCCGGACCCTGGCCCCGCGCCGACGGGCAGCACCGACGCACCGCTTTGAGCGGCCCGCAGCGCTGCGGGACCGTCATATTCAATTTGCGGCGTAACATTGCTTTGTATTTTCGCCCGGAGGCGATAGAGTCTTTCAACGTCGCGCGAACGGCTAGGGACGTCCGCCGGGGAAATCGCCCCTGTGGACGAGGAGAGCGGGTCGGCCAAACCACCCGCGTCACAAAAAGGGAGTGAGCATGGCACATGTTGTCATTCTGGGGGCCGGCCTTGGCGGGACCATCCAGGCCTATGAACTCAAGGACACACTGACGCGCAGCGACAAGATCACGGTTATTTCCAACAAACCGTATTTCCAGTTTACCCCGTCCAACCCGTGGGCGGGCGTCGGCTGGCGCAACCAGGACGACCTGACGGTCGATCTCGAACCGGTGATGCGCCGCAGGGGAATCGACTTCATCTGCGACGGCGCCGCCAAGCTGGTGCCGGACGAGAACAAAGTCATCCTCGAGTCGGGCCGCGAAGTCGAATACGACCACCTGATCATTGCCACCGGGCCCGAGCTCGCCTTTGACGAGATCGAGGGATTTGGCCCGGACAAATTCACCAATTCCGTCTGCCACGTCGAAGACGCCTGCAAGTCCGGCGGCCCCGGCGGCACCTGGGAGAAATTCTGCGCCGATCCCGGCCCGATCGTCGTCGGCGCCGTGCAGGGCGCGTCGTGCTTCGGCCCGGCCTACGAATACCTGCTCACGCTCGACACCGATCTGCGCAAGCGCAAGATCAAGAACAAGGTGCCGATGACCTTCGTCACATCCGAACCCTACGTCGGCCATCTCGGCCTCGGCGGGGTCGGTGACACCAAGGGCATGCTCGAGTCGATCATGCGGGACCGCGACATCAAGTGGATCACTTCGGCGAAGGTCGACAAGTTCACCGAGGACGCGGTGCACATCACCGAGTTCGATGACGACGGCAACGAGAAGAAGAAGACCGAGGTCCCCGGCAAGTACAAGATGATGCTGCCGGCCTTCCGCGGCATTCCGGCGCTGATGGGGATCGAAGGCCTAGTGAACCCGCGCGGCTTCGTGATCGTCGACCAGCACCAGCGCAACCCGAAGTACCGCAACATCTGGGGTATCGGGGTTGCCATCGCGATCGCGCCGCCGGTCGTCACGCCGGTGCCCACGGGTGTGCCGAAGACCGGATTCATGATCGAGTCGATGGTCACCGCCACGGCCCACAACCTGCCCCGCGTGCTGCGCGGCGAGGAGCCCAACGAACTGCCGAGCTGGAACGCGCTGTGCCTCGCCGACTTCGGAGACCGCGGCGCCGCCTTCCTGGCGATGCCGCAGAACCCGCCGCGCAACGTCAACTGGTCGGGCGAAGGCAAGTGGGTCCACTGGGCCAAGCTCGCCTTCGAATGGTACTTCATGCGGAAGATCAAGAAAGGCGTGTCCGAGCCGGTCTATGAGAAGATGATCATGAAAATGATGAAGATCAACAAGCTCGACGCCAAGTAGGCGGGGCCCGGAAGGGACGGAAAATTCGCTCCGAAAATCCTTGGCAATCATGGATTTACGGAAGTATCCCCGACCCTGGCCAGGCCTTCCGCCTTGCGAATGACATGTGGGCCGTCCGATCCGGGCGGCCCTTTTTCCTGGCAGGTACCGCTGGCCGCTCAGCCCTCCTCTGCCGGTGCGACCCCGGTCACCACCCCCGCCGCGATCAGCGCGTCCCGGTCCGGATACCACATGTCCGCGGCGGGCGCGCTGAACATCCGGTCGAGAAACCAGGGCGCGACGCCGGCCGCCTCGAAACGGGCGCGGTCGCTGGCCTGTTCGCGGCCGGGATCGGCGTGCAGGAGCGCATAGCCCACATCGCTCCGGTACTGGTGAAACCCGAGCCGTCCGCCGGGGGCCAGCCGCCGCCCGACGCCGCCGATGAAGGCGAGCGTACAGGCCGAGCTGCAGTCGCCCCGCACCAGCGTGTCGAGGCCGCGGTCGTGAATCAGCCGCGCCACGCCGCGGGCCGCGTAGATATTGCCGCCCCGGCTGTCGAGCACGATCTGTGCGACCCCGGGATGGGCCGCGAGCGCAGCCGCCAGCCGGTCTGTAACCCCGAGCTCGAACGACCCGGCCAGCACCAGGCTCTGACCGTCGTCGCTGGGCGTGAGACTGTAGCGCGCCGCGCGGGCGCGTTCGGTCTCGCGCTGGATCGCGAGGTGGTCGGGCCGGTCCAGGCTCGCCTGCCAGGCGTCGAGCCCGTAGGTCAGCACCCACAGGAAGGCAAGGCCGGTGGCGATCTCGGCGCCCCAGACCGGGGCCATTGCGCCGCTGGACCGCGCGTGCGCCTCGGCGGCGCGGATCACGCCCACGGCCTGCCAGACGAACAGCCCGCCGTGGAACACGAGCGCGAACGCGAGCACCAGCCCGGGCCTGTCCACCGCCGGCGCCCCCGGCCCGTCCAGAAGCCGGTCATGCAGGGCAAAGACGGCGATCCGGACCAGCACCATGTTGACCCAGAAGGACCAGGCCAACCCCTGCGTCCCGGTCCAATGCGCCACCCCGTATGCCCAGGCCCTGCCGATCGGACGCTCCCTTTTGCTCACAATCTGTGCACGCGCTGCCGTTGCCAACGGTCGGGCACCGCCCCGACCCTGTCAACCGGCCCTCTCGCCCCCTCCCCGCCTTGACCCGCTCCCGCGACATGTTAGCGTCGTCCGGTGGGGACAGGACATGCGCCAGGACATCACTGCGGCCATCCGGAAATGCCACCTGTTCACAGGGGCGGACGAGGCCAGCGTCGCGGCGCTGGCGCGCGCCAGCCGTTTCGTGCGCTTCCGCAGCCGCCAGGTGCTGTTCATGGCCGGTGACCCGCCCGACGGGCTCTACGTGCTGCAATCGGGGCTGGTGCGGATCTGGATCGCCGATGAGGACGGGCGCGAGCTGACCATCGCGCTGATGGAGCCGGGCGACCCCTTCGGCGAGATCGCCCTGCTCGACGGCCTGCCCCGCACCGCCAATGCCACCGCGCTCGAGCCGACCGAATGCCTCGTCACTCCGCCCACCGCCCTCGACGCCGCGCTCGAGGACAACCTCAAACTCGCCCGCCACCTGATCGACCTCTTGTGCGAGCATTTGCGCCGCAACACCCAGGAGATGGGCGCCTTCGCCTTTCTCGACCTCGACAGCCGACTGGCGCAGAAACTCCACGACCTCGCCGTCACCCATGGCCATATCGACGGCGGCGCGGCCCGGTTCACCCGCAGATTCTCGCAATCCGACCTCGCCCAGATGCTCGGCGTGACCCGCGAGGCGGTGAACAAGCGGCTCGGCGCCTTTGCCCATGACGGGCTGATCCGCCGCGAGGGCGGCGAGACCACGGTGCCCGATCTGTCGGCCCTTGCCGCCCGCGCCCGCGCCGGCGAAGGGCTGATCCGCCGCGGCGCCTGACCCGCCCGGCTCAGCCCGGTTCACGTCATCGCCTGCCACAGCACCAGCCCCGCGATCGCGATCAGCGCGCCGCCGGAGAAAACCTGCAGGTAATGCCCAAGCCGGGTGCGCCCGATAAGCCCCGAGGCGACCAGCCAGGGGGCCAGCCCCGCCATGGTCGAGACCATCACCGCCGACACATAGGCGCCGAGCGTGGCCGGGTCGGACAGATCGGTATTCTCCGGCACGAAGCCGGGCAGGAGCGACAGGAAGAACACCAGCGCGAGCGGGTTGGCCGCACCGATCCAGACCCCGCGGATCACCAGCCGCCGCAGACTGCCGCCTGCTTGCGGCACCGCCTGCGCATGCGGCACGGCCTCGCGCAGGATGCAAAACCCGATCATGGCCAGCGACAGCACGCTCACGATCTGCAAGCCGGTGAAAAGCTCCGGGCTCACCTCCCGCGCGCCCAGCAGAAGCGTGAGCGCCAGCACCGACCAGGCCAGTTCGGCCACCAGAATGCCGGTCGCAGCGGCGATGCCTCCGATCAACCCCGCGCGAACCGCCGCGCCCCCTACCAGCGCTACATTTTGCCCCGGCGCAACGGAAGCGGCGAAATTGGCCGCGGCCAGGGCGAACCAATGCTCGATCGTCATCGGGATGTCCTTCCAAAATCTCTGCGCTGCGCCCTTTTTTGCGGCAAACTGCGAAGACTGGCTGTGAACCGGTTCACCATTCGACGGGAAAACCGGGGTTGACCGGCGTTGAGGCTTGCGCCGGGCCTACGCCGCCGGACGTTGCCGTGACAGGATGGACCCGCCGGGGCGGGACCCGGCGCGAAACACCGCTTCTCTGGAGGACCTCTTCGCTATGCTCGTCGATCTCGTTCTTCCGGCCGTGCTCACGGTCATCATGTTTTCGCTCGGTCTCGGGCTCACCGGCGCCGAGTTCGCCCGGGTGGCGCAGGCTCCGCGCGCCTTCGGGCTCGGCGCAGTCAACCAGCTCGTGCTGGTGCCGCTCACAGGTTTCGCCCTCGCCCTCGTTTTCAACCTGCCGCCAGAGCTCGCGGCGGGCACGATGATCCTCGCGCTCTGTCCGGGCGGCGTGATGTCCAACGTGGCCACCCGCATGGCCGCGGGCTCGGTGCCGCTCTCGGTCTCGCTGACCGCGGTCATCAGCCTTGTGTCGATCGTGACCCTGCCGGTGCTCACGGCGCTTTCGGTGCGGTTCTTCATGGGATCGGATGCACCGCCCATCGACGTGACCGCGCTCGGGGTGACGATGTTCCTGCTCACCGCGGTGCCGGTCGGGCTCGGCATGGCGCTCACCCGCTTGACGCCCGCGATCGCCGCCCGGGCCGCACCGTGGATGAACCGGATCACCTCCCTCCTCTTCGCGGTTTTGATCGCGCTCGCGCTTGCCTCGAACTGGGGAACCTTCCTGGCCAATATCGGCACGCTCGGCCCGGCGCTGGTGACGATGACGGCAGCCCTGCTGACGGCCGGGGTGCTGACAGCGCGCGCCGCCGGGCTCGATCACCGCGAGACCACGACGGTGGCGATCGAATCGGGCATCCAGAACGGCACGCTCGGCATTGCGGTCGGCGGCATCGTCGCAGGCGCCGCGACCGGCCTGCCCGCGCTGACATTGCCCACCGCGATCTATTCGGTCACCGCCTGGGCACTGGTGCTCCCCTTCATCGTCTGGCGCCGGCGCTCCGGCCCGCCGGTTGCCGCCGGGGCCTGAGCCGGTTTGGAACTTGCGACCGCCCCCGACCCCGCACGCGCGCCGCGCCGCGCCTGCGCCACACCGCATATCAAGCGGACCCGCGGCGCCCCCGGAATCCGCAATGGCTCCACGCTTGCATGCTCGCCCCCAAGCGCAACGGTCGATGAAACCGGGCCCCTAATCCCCTAGGGAAGCAGTCGGTTGCGGACAAATATAATCACGCGATATCAAATACTTGACAATCATCCGCGTTAACCCTTCGGTAACGTTCTCCGACCGCACCGCCCGAAGTCCGGACCGTTCCGCCGTTGCCGGAAACACGGACCGGAGTTTTCAGCCCGACAGCCGCCACAGCCGCGGCAGGGCGATCTCCGCCCGGGCGAGATGGTCGTCGCGCGCCGCGCTTTCGTCCGCAAGCCCGGTGCGGGTCAGCCGGTCCCAGGCCTGGGCGGCGGCATAGCTCATGCCACGGTCCTCGGCGGCCAGCGCCGACGCCCGCCAGCTCTTCGCCGCCTTCTCCTTGCGGCCCTGGACCCAGTGGCTGTCACCCGCCGAGAGCCCGGCCATCGGCACGCCCGTGCGGTATTGCTTGCCGATCCGAGCCGCCGATTTCACGACCACGTCGAGATACCCACGGACCTGGTCCGCCGGCAGGCCGCGGTCTTTCAACGCCCAGATCAGATCGCAGTAGATCGGCGCATTCTGTGTCATGTAGACCTGCGGACGCTTGGTCCGCGCGACGATGTCCAGCGCCGCTTCCAGATCCGAAATCGCCGCGACATCGCGCCCGTCCTCGAGCGCCAGCGCGGCCCGGGCGTAGTGAAACACCAGCCGGTTGTTGTCGTTCGCGTCAAACGCGTTGGCCGGGTCGTCGAGCAACCGTTCCATCGCCGTCACGTCGCCGCGCAATTCGTCGAAGCGCGACAGGCACAGGAGGTCGCGCGAGCGGCCGTTGTGCGACCAGATGATGCCCTGGATCACGCCGCGGTCGCGGCTTGCCGCGAGGGTGATGTCGGACCAGCCGATGGCCTCTTCGAACCGGCCTTCGAGCCGCTTGAGGTTGGCCAGCGTCGAACACGAGGTTTCCCAGGTCTTGCGCTCGCCGCAGGCATCGGAGACCTGCATCGCGTGGCGGAAATAGCGCTCGCCGTCCTCCCAGCCCCCCTTGCCGCTCTCGTAATTGCCCGACACCATGTAAACCCAGCCCTCGGTCGCCGGATCGTCCAGCCGGTCGACGATGGCGAGCGCCTTTTCCTGCAGATCGTCGCCGTCGAGCGCCCAGGGCAGCGCCGTCGAAATGAGCGCCAGGCCGATGTAGAGCTTGGCCAGGGTGGCGCTGTCGCCGCCGGCCGCGCGCGCCAGGTTCGCCCCGCGCAGGATCTCGGCCAGCGCCTGGGGGATCTTGTTGAGCTCGTAATGCAG
>JAGRMP010000279.1:0-2247 GCA_020441225.1 Maritimibacter sp.
CGGCGATCTTGAAATCTCCCCGGATGCTCCAGTACCCCGCGCCGATCTCCACGATCTCATGCATTGCGTGCCTCTCTCCTTGCCAAAGGCCGCAGGTAGCCTGCGCACGCCGTCACGGCAAGAGACAGGTGCGCCGAACCCCACGGCACCCCAAGGAGATGTGAAGACCGCCCGCGCCGCCCCGTCGCGTACCCGCGCGGCTGCCGGGGGCACCTCTGGGGCGCTACAGGGGCCGGATCCTGAGCCGCGAGATCCGGTTCTCGACCCGCTCGACCACCTCGAAGCGAAAGCCGTGGAAGGAAAACTGCTGGCCCGCGTTCGGGATCATCTGCGCCTCGTGGATCACCAGCCCGGCGATGGTGTTGGCCTCCTCGTCGGGCAGGGTCCAGTCCATCGCCCGGTTGAGATCGCGGATCGTCATCGCGCCCTCGACCATGTAGCTGCCGTCGTTGAGCCGGGTGATCTCTTCGTGCGCGTTCGCGGTGTCGAATTCGTCGGTGATTTCGCCGACGATCTCCTCGAGGATATCCTCGAGCGTGATCAGCCCCTGCAGGCTGCCGTATTCGTCCACCACCAGCGCGAAATGGGTGTGACGGCGCAGGAACTGCCGCATCTGGTCGTCGAGCGTGGTGGTTTCGGGGATGAAATAGGGCTCCATCGCCACCTGCATGATGTCGAATTTCGCATAGGCCTCGGCATAGCTGCCTTCGCCCGCCTGCTGGCCCGCGGCATACATCGCGCGCGACAGATCCTTGGCGTGGATCAGCCCGACGATGTTTTCCGGCTCGCCCTTGAACACCGGCAGCCGGGTATAGGGCGAGGCGAGCGCCTGCTCGAGCACCGCTTCCGCCGGGCTGTCGGCGTCGATCATCTCGATCTGGCTGCGATGCAGCATGATCTCCTCGACCGCGCGGTCGCCGAGATCGAGCGCGCCGAGCAAACGGTCGCGGTCTTCCTTTTCCACCGCGCCCTCGCTGTGGCCGAGGGTGATCGCGCCCGCGATCTCCTCGCGCGCGAGCAGGTTGGCGTCCGGGTCGGTTTCCACGCCGAAGATCCGCAGCATCACCCGGGTGATCGCCCGCACCGCGGCGACGATCGGGGCAAAGACCAGGATCACCAGCCGGATCGGCGTCGACACCAGCGCCGCGGCGCTTTCGGGCCGGGTGATGGCATAGGTCTTGGGCAGCACCTCGGCAAAGATCAGGACGAGCAGCGTCATCACCAGCGTCGCCCAGGCCACGCCCTCGGGCCCGAAAGCGCGGGTGAACAGCGCGGTCGCGAGCGAGGCTGAGAGGATGTTGACGAGGTTGTTGCCCAGCAGGACCGAGCCGATCAGCCGCTCGTTGTCCTCGGTGATGTCGAGCGCGCGCTGGGCGCCCTTTTCGCCGCGGTCGGCCCGTGCCCTGAGCTTCCCGCGCGAGGCGGCGGTGAGCGCGGTTTCCGAGCCCGAGAAGAAGGCCGAGAGCACCAGGAGGCAGGCGATGGCGCCAGCGGTGATCCAGTAGAAGTTGGCCGAGACGAAGCCGGGGTCGGCGGGGTCCATGTGCGTGTCTTTCCTGTGGGTGTCGCCCTTCTATGGGGCGCGCAGGGGCGCGTTTCAAGAGAGCGCGACGGCCCGGGCCCGGCCGCCGACGCGCGCAAGGCCGGGACAAAACGCCCCGGCCTCCCTTTTTCTTGGGCCAAATACTCCCGGGGGTTTGGGGGCGGAGCCCCCGATTACCACCGCGCCCGATCAGGAATTCAGCTCGTAGGCCCGCTCCCCGTGCACCGCGAGGTCGAGCCCGCCGGTTTCGGTCTCGGCATCGACGCGGAATGTGGTCACCAGCGCCACCAGCTTGATCAGCACGTAGCTCATCACCACGGTAAAGACGCCGACGATCGCCAGCGACCCGAGCTGTGCGGCCCAGGACCCGGCGCCGAAGACCGCGATCATCAGCGTGCCGAAGATCCCGCCGACACCGTGGACGGCGAAGACGTCGAGCGAATCGTCGATCCTGATCCGGGTGCGGATCAGGATCACCGCTTCCTGGCAGAGCACGCCGGCGATGGCACCGATCGCCAGCGCCTCGACCGGGCCGACGAATCCGCTCGCGGGCGTGATCGAGGCGAGCCCGGCGATGGTGCCGGTGACGATGCCGACGAGCGAGGCGCGGCCGAAGCGGATCTTTTCCCACAGCGCCCAGCTGAGCGAGGCGGTGGCGGCCGAGATATGGGTCACCGTCAGCGCCATCGCCGCGCCGCCGTCGG
>JAGRMP010000279.1:2325-2517 GCA_020441225.1 Maritimibacter sp.
GCGAATGCGGCGGGGTGTGGCGGTTCCTGCGCGGGCCGAGGACGATAGCGAGCACCAGCGCCGCAAGCCCGGCGGTCTCGTGCACCACGATGCCGCCCGCGAAATCCTTCACGCCGGTGTCGCCGAAAATCCCGCCATCGGCCAGAAACCCGCCGCCCCAGATCCAGTGGGTGACGGGGGCGTAGACGACGA
>JAGRMP010000279.1:2609-7277 GCA_020441225.1 Maritimibacter sp.
AGGCGAAGAACAGCACTTCCGGGATTGTGCCCGAGAGCGTGTCGGCATCGATCCCGAGGAGCAGCATCCTGCCGAGCCCGCCCCAGACCGCGTTGCCGCCGCCGAAGGCGATGGAATAGCCCACCACCAGCCAGAGCACGCTCATCAACGCGGCGATGGCATAGACATGCATGAAGACCGAAAGCACGTTGCGCGCCCGCACGAGCCCCCCGTAGAACAGCGCCAGCCCCGGCAGGCTCATGAAGAGCACCAGGGCGGTCGCAACGATGATCCAGGCCGTGTCTGCCCCGTTCATTGTCCCCTCCGTCGATTATTGTCGTGAGGTCGATAGGCAAAGCCGCGGGATCTGGGAAAGCCAAATCCCGGGCGTCTTGCGGAAAAACACGGCAGATTCAAAACAGCCGAAAAATCAGGCGGAACCTGCCGGAAACTGCGCAAAGAGCGGGCGAAAAGCGAACGCTAAGCGCCATCAAGTGATCGAAGACTGATCCAGGTCATGGCGCCGGGCCGGAGCGGGCGCGATGCTGCGCCGGGTCGCATCCGACCGGGGGGCTGTGGAAGGAGGACAAGACGTGAGACTGCACCTTGGTATTCTTGTGCCCGCCGTTCTGGCGGCACTGTTCCTGGCGGAACCGGCCCTGGGCGGCGATTGTACCGGCTATGTGGTCGGGGTCCGCCCGCTTGACCAGTACGACCACGCCGCCGGCAACGGCTTCCTCGCCGTGCGCTCCGGGCCCGGCTCCGGGTTCGGTCAGATCGGCGAGATGTATCTCGGCGACGAGATCTCGGTCTGGGAACGGCAGGGCAACTGGCTCTATGTCTACTGCATGTCCGGCCAATGCCTGGCCCCGCTCTGGGGCGCGCCGACACCGCAGGGCTGGGCCTATGGGAAATACCTGAGCATCGGCGGGGTCTGCCCGTAACTTCTGGGCCGTAACGGTCGGCCGGGGGGAAGGGGCTTCGAAGCGCCCTGAAACGCGCGCGCACGCGCGCGTCACGCGGCCGCGCGCGCGGCCGCCGCCCCGATCAACCCGAGTGCATGGGCGGTCGCCGCCGCGCGCACCTCCGCCCGTCCGAGCGCCCCGAATTCGACGGTTTCGGTCTCGACCCCGTCCGCGGTCGCGAGCCCGAAACAGACCCGGCCCTCCGGCTTGTGCTCCGATCCGCCCGGCCCGGCGATCCCGGTGACCGAGACGGCGATATCGACCGCCGCCGCTGCCAGTAACCCCGCCGCCATCTCCCGCGCGACCTCCTCCGACACCGCCCCATGGGCGGCGAGCGTCTCGGCCTTCACCCCGAGCAGCGCCTTTTTGGCGGCATTGGAATAGGTGATGACCCCGCGCTCGTAGACGTCCGACGACCCGGCGATATCGGTGAGCGCCGCGCCGACCATGCCGCCGGTGCAGCTCTCGGCGGTCGCCACCGTCAGCCCCCGCGCACGGCACAGGTCCAGGATCTCGGCGGTGTCCCTCATCCCATCAGGAAGATATGCGAGATCGCCGCGAGCACCAGCGTCACAAAGCCGGCAAAAACCCCGGCCCAGACATCGTCGAGCATCACCCCCAGCGCATCGCCGCGCCGGTCCGCCCGGCCCACGAGCCAGGGCTTCCAGATATCGAACAGCCGGAAGAACAGAAAAGCCGAG
The DNA here is from genome assembly GCA_020441225.1 of Maritimibacter sp. Next base: position 4,255 of record JAGRMP010000279.1, read on the forward strand.
ATCCAGCCCGGGTAGAGCGCGAGGATGCCCGCGCCCGCGACCCAGGCGCCGAAGGACACCGGCAGCATCGCGATCCACATCCCCACCACCTCGTCGATGACGATCTCCGAGGGGTCTTCGCTGTCGCTGGTCGCGAGCAGCCCCCGGATCGCCCAGAGCCCGACGAAATACGCCGCCACGATGGCGGCCGCCAGAAGCCAGGGCCCGCCGATTACGTGCAGGATCCAGACGAAGGGCAGGGCGGCGAGGCTGCCCCAGGTGCCCGGCGCCGGTTTCAAAAACCCCGACCAGAAAAAGAATCCAATGGCTTCTTTCACCAGGTCGCGTTTCACGCCCGTCTCGCTCATGCTTTCACCAGCGTCGCGACGGCCATCGCCGCGATCCCCTCTTCGCGCCCGGTGAACCCGAGCCGTTCAGACGTGGTCGCCTTGACCGACACGCGGTCCACGTCGACATCCATGATCCGCGCGAGCGCCGCCCGCATCGCCCCCGCATGCGGGCCGATCTTGGGCCGTTCGCAGATGAGCGTCACGTCGCAATTGGCCAGTTCGTAGCCCGTCTCGCGCGCGAGCCCGATGGCGTGTTCGAGAAACACATGGCTCGCCGCGCCCTTCCACTGCGGGTCGGAAGGCGGGAAGTGCTGGCCGATGTCGCCTTCCGCCAGCGCGCCGTAAAGCGCATCGGTGAGCGCATGCATGCCCACATCGGCATCCGAATGCCCCTTGAGCTTCCGGTCATGCGGCACCGCAACCCCGCAGAGCACGCAGGCCTCGCCGGGCTCGAACGCATGCACGTCGTAGCCCTGACCAACCCGTATATCCATTCCGTCCCTCATCGCTTCTTCGGCGCGGGCGAAATCGCCGGGGCCGGTGATTTTCATGTTGCGCTCGTCGCCCTCGACGATGGCGACCGCCAGCCCCGCGGCCCGCGCCACCTCGACATCGTCCGCCGCCCCGCCCGGATGGCGGCGATGGGCGTCGAGGATCGCGGCGTAGCGAAAGCCCTGCGGCGTCTGCGCCCGGTAGAGCCCGCTTCGGTCCTGCGTCCCCGACACCTTGCCGCCCTCGCCCTTCCACAGCGCATCGGTCACCGCAAGGGCAGGGGCCGCGCCGGGCGCCGTCTCCAGCGCGTCGATCACGCGGGAGATGACCGCCTCCGAGACCAGCGGGCGGGCCACGTCGTGGATCAGCACGAGGTCCGGCGGATCGCCCGCCAGCGCCTCCAGACCCGCCCCCACGCTCGCGTCGCGGCTGGCGCCGCCGGTGGCGATCAGCACGTCGGCAAAACCCTCGGCCTGGCCGAGATCGTCGGGATGCAGCACCAGCACCACCCGGCCGATGGCCGGATGGGCGAGAAAGGCATCGACGGTCCAGTCGGCGACCCGCCGGCCGTGGAGCCGCCGCCATTGCTTCGGCACGTCTCCGCCCGCGCGGGTGCCGCGTCCGGCGGCGACGATGATGGCGGCGATTTCCATGCCCGCAGGTTTAAGCCTTGCCGAATTAGAGGACAATGGGGCGTGAGACTTAGGGGGAACCTGCACAAAACTTGTGCATCGGTGAAATATCACGCAAAAGAAAGCTGCACATTTTTGCAGCTCCCCCGGTCCGTAGCTATATCACGGGCATCTGCTCAAGGATTAGGCGTGTGTCCGTAACGCTCGGCGAGACCCTTCTCGACACAAATGTCTTCCTGGCCCCGATGGCCGGGATCACAGACATGCCGTTTCGAAATCTGGTGCAGAGTTTTGGCGCCGGGATGGTGGTGAGCGAGATGGTGGCGAGCCAGGAAATGGTCCAGGCCAAGCCCGGCGTGCGCGAACGCGCCGAGCTGGGCTTCGGCCTCGCCGGCACCGCCGTGCAGCTCGCAGGCCGCGATCCCTGGTGGATGGCCGAAGCCGCGCGCATGGTCGAGGCGAACGGCGCCGAGATCATCGACATCAACATGGGCTGCCCGGCCAAGAAGGTGGTGGGCGGGCTCTCCGGCTCGGCGCTGATGAAGGAGCCCGACCGCGCGCTTTCGCTGATCGAGGCGGTGGCGCAGGCGGTCTCGGTGCCGGTCACGCTCAAGACCCGGCTCGGCTGGGACCACGACCTCATGAACGCGCCGGACATCGCCCGGGCGGCGGAAAACGCCGGGATCAAGATGGTCACGATCCACGGCCGCACCCGGGCGCAGTTCTACAAGGGCACCGCCGACTGGGCGGCGATCGCCGCGGTCAAGCGCGCGGTGACGATCCCGGTCATCGCCAATGGCGACATCCGCTCGACGGCAGATGCGCGCACGGCGCTGGAGCAATCCGGGGCGGACGGTGTGATGGTGGGCCGGGCGACCGGCGGCCGGCCCTGGCTGGTCGCCGGGATCGCCGCCGGGCTCGAAAACCGTCCCGCCCCCGACGTGCCCGAGGGCGCGGCGCTGGTCGAGATGGTGCGCGGCCATTACGAGGCGTCGCTTTCCTTCTATGGCAAGGACCTCGGCAAGCGGGTGATCCGCAAGCACCTCGGCTGGTACATGGACGAAGCGGGCACACCGCCGGGCCTGCGCCGCGAGCTCCTCTCCAGCGCCGATCCGGCCCGGGTGCTCGCGCTGATCGCCCCGGCGCTCGAACCCCGCGCGGAGGCCGCCTGATGGACAACGATGCGCTCTGGACGGCGCTCCCGGTCCCCGCGCTGGTGGTCGACGCCGACGACAATATCGTCAAGGTCAACTCGGCCGGCGAGTTCTTCCTCAACGCCTCGCAAAAGGCGCTGGCGGGCAAATCCGTCTTCGCCAAGCTCGATATCGAGGCCAATCTGGTCGCGACACTCGCCCGCGTACGCCGGGACCAGGGGCCGATGTTCATCAACAATGTCGATGTCGGCCGGGTGCTGCACGACCCGGTGGAATGCAACATCCAGCTCGCCCCCGCGGGCGATGTGGGCGAAGTCCTCGTGCTGTTGCAGCCGCGCGACATCGCCGGCCGGCTCAACAAGTCGCTCGGGGTCAAGGCGGCGGCGCGCAGCGCCATCGGCATGGCCGAGATGCTG
>JAGRMP010000020.1 GCA_020441225.1 Maritimibacter sp.
CACCATGGTGGCGGGCGCAATGCCGCCAAGCCAACTCTTGCGAAAATTTGCTGCCTATCCCCGGCAGCACGAGCTTGCCGTGGCATTACGGGAAATCGGACGGGTCGAACGGACGCTCTTCATCATCGACTGGCTGCTCGATGCCGACATGCAGCGCCGCGCCCAGATCGGCCTAAACAAGGGTGAGGCCCATCACGCCCTGAAGAACGCCCTCCGCATCGGCCGTCAGGGTGAAATCCGCGATCGCACCTCCGAAGGCCAGCACTTCCGCATGGCCGGGCTGAACCTCCTCGCCGCAATCGTCATCTACTGGAACACCAGGCATCTCGGTGTCGCCGTCGCCAATCGCCGCCGCGAAGGCCTGGACTGCTCACCCCACCTCATGGCGCATATCTCGCCCCTCGGCTGGGCACATATCCTGCTCACTGGCGAATACAGGTGGCCAAAAAGAGCTTAGCGTAGGATTCTGCCCCCTCCGGCATCAGACCCCTGAAATGCCTCGTGGCCGAGGCGCTCGAACGCGGCGACAGTCTCATCGCCGTCGATACCGGCCACGATCTCTTCAGCACCTTCGAGCCCGTCGCGGGCAGGGTGCGGCGGATCGATGTGATGGACGAGCGCCGGCAGCCGCACTGGTCACCCGTCCACGAGATCGAGCGGCCCGGCGACTGGCATCAACTCGCGCAAGGCCTGATCGGCGACGGGGCAGGGGAGAGCGCCGAGTGGCGCGGTATGGCCAAGGCGCTCTTCGCCGCCGTTGGCTCGGGTTACGCCACGGCCTGCGAGGAAGAGGGCAGGGCATTTAGCAACCGCGCCTTCTTCGATCTCCTCATGAGCGCGCCGCCCGATGTGCTGGCGCCGCTCGTCGCCGGCACGCCGGCGGCGGCGCTCGCCGACAATCCGAAGTGTCTCTCCTCGATCCGCATGAGTCTGCTGTCGCCCTTGCGCTTCTTCGAGCACCTGCCGGATCGCGTCGACACGCTCGAACCGCTCTCTGTACGGGGATGGGTCCGCGATGCGATGGCGGACCGGACAGGGCAGATGTCGCTCTTCCTCACCTACCGCCAGCGCGATCTCTCCGTCGTCCGCAACCTCCTCGCCGCCCTCGTCGAGCTCGCGATCTCGGAAGCGATCGACAGCGGAAAAGCCGAGCGACCGATCTGGCTCGTCATCGACGAGCTCGCGGGCCTCGGCGAGATCCCCGCGCTCCTCACCGGCGCGGCCCAGCTCCGCAAGACCGGGGTCCGTCTGGTCGTCGCGATTCAGGACTACGATCAGGTCGAGGCGATCTACGGCAAAAGCCGCGCCGCCTCGATCTGCAACAACCTCTCCAACAAGCTCTTCCTGCGCACCACCTCGGGCGCCGCTGCCGAGCGCATGGCCCATGCCCTCGGCGATCGCCGCGTCCTCGTCAGCGTCGAAAACCAGAGCGAGGACGCCCGCTTCCTCTCCTCTGGCAGCAAGACGCGTGGCACATCAACCTCCGAGCGCGACGAGCGCACCGTCATGCCCGCCGAAATCCTCGGCCTCCCCGATCTCGTCGGCTATGCCAAGATGGCTGGCGAGGGGGTCGTGGTGAAAACGCCCGTGCCCGTGTTCGGCGGGTTCGAGGGGAAAGAGCAGTCAGGGAAGCGGGTGAAAAACCTGCCGGGTGGGGCGTTTATCGGGATGGAGAGATGATACAGTGGGCTTCTCGTTGCTCATTCACGTCACCCCTTCACCGAACCAATCTTTGAGGTCGATGGAAACCCATCTCCAGACGCATTCCCCATGGATTCACAAAGCTCACCCTGAAAACACTTTCACATCCAGCCAACCCCATTTGTTCGCACATCAGCGTTTATTGCGCTTCGTAGCTCTATTCTTTATCGCGCGGTTCTTCATCGCGCGGTTCTTCGTCAGCGGGTTTGGGACGGGCGGCTCGGGCGTCGGCGCAGGCGGAGGTGTCGGCTTCGGCTCCGGTGGCTCAGGTATGGGCGGCTCGGGCGTCGGCGCAGGCGGAGGTGTCGGCGCAGGCGGAGGTGTCGGCT
>JAGRMP010000280.1:0-554 GCA_020441225.1 Maritimibacter sp.
ACGGGTCCTCGAAGCGAAACGCCCGGCCGTGGCCGGCGTCGCCCGCGTCCCAGCCCAGCACCTTGAACCCCGAGGCCTCGATCGCGGCCACCCGGGCGGCCAGCGCCTCAGGGCTCGACACCCGGTAGCCGATATGGCCGATCCCGGTGGTATGGTGCCGGGTGAGCTTCAGCGAATGGTATTCGTAATCGTCCCAGGCCCGCAGATAGGCGCTGTCGCCCTCGATCCCCGACAGCTTCAGCCCGTAGGCCCGGGTGAAGAAGTCGAGGCTTTCGTCGAACTTGTCGGTATAGACCTCGACATGACCGAGATGGGCGACGTCGCTCATTCCAGTTCCTCGACGGTGCGCGGAAAGACGGCCTCGAACCCCTCCGCGTACTTGGCCGGCTTGCCGCCCGCCATTCCGCCGGAATTGCGGCGGTAGTGGTTGGCCCTGTTCTCGGCGACGTTTTCGTAGAAGTGCCACAGGTGTTCCTGGCCCTGCATGCACTGAATCGCCGCCCATTTCTTGTCCCAGACAGGCGAGATATCGAGGAAGACATTGGGCTTCCAGC
>JAGRMP010000280.1:589-1386 GCA_020441225.1 Maritimibacter sp.
GCGGCGCGCCCAGCACCTTCTGGCCGGGATTGTGGCCCCAGGCCTGCGCCACCATCCGCGCCTCCAGTGCGAAGTCGGTGGTGCGCATGTGGTCGGTATTGTACGGGTCCCATTTGGAGTGGGAAAACATGAACTTCGGCTGCACTTCGCGGATGATGTCCACCATCAGATCAAGGGTCTCGCGGCCGAGGTCGAGCGGGTAGTCGCCGCGGTCGAGGAACCGGATATCGCTGACCCCGAGGGCGGCGGCGGCGTTCTCGGCCTCTTCGCGGCGCGCGGCTTTCACCTTGTCGAGGGTCATCCCCTCCTGTTTCCACAGCTTCGCGCTTTCGCCACGCTCGCCGTAGCTCAGGCAGACGACGGTCACGTCGTAACCTTTGGAGGCATGCAGTGCGATGGCGCCGCCCGCACGCCAGACGAAATCGGCGGAATGCGCGGAAATGACCAGCGCGGTCTTCTTGTCGGACATCGAGTTTTCTCCTCCGGATCCAGGACCCCGGGGCCGGGCGCCCGGCGGGTGCTACCGGCTTACGCCGGGGAACCGGGGGAGGCTATTTCAATCCCGAGCGAAGATCATAAATATTAGCTATAGTGAAGCACGCACCCGAGTCGCGGTGAAACAGGCAAGGTCTTGCGATGGCAGTGGAATTCCCCAACCTGAGGCACCTGCGCGCCTTCATGGAAGTTGCCGAGGCCAAGGGGATCAGCGCCGCCGCGCACCGGGTCCATCTCAGCCAGCCGGCAGTGACCCAGGCGATCTCGGGGCTTGAGAAACGGATCGGGGTGATGCTGCTCGA
>JAGRMP010000280.1:1510-5308 GCA_020441225.1 Maritimibacter sp.
CGGTCGCCGATTTCCACCTGCGGGTCACCGCGGCCCAGCTCCGGGCGCTGATCGCGATCCGCGAGGCGGGGAATTTTTCGCTCGCCGCCCGCGCGCTCGGCATCGCCCAGCCCTCGGTCCACCGCGCCGGGCGCGATCTGGAAAAGCTCTCGGGTCTCAGGCTCTTTACCCCGAGCCGCAAGGGGATCGAGCTGACCCCGCCGGCCGAGGCTTTTGCCCGCGCCGTCAAGCTCGCCGAGGCCGAGCTCGGCCAGGGGCTCGACGAGCTCACCCGGCTCTCGGGCGCCGACACGACCCGGATCGCCGTGGGCTCGATGCCGCTCTCGCGCACCCAGATCCTGCCCACCGCCTGCGACGCGCTGCTGAAGGAAGCGGCGGGGGTGCAGCTGCGCTTCGTCGACGCGCCCTATGGCGAGCTCCTGCGGGGCCTGCGCTACGGCGAGCTCGACGTGCTGATCGGCGCCCTGCGCCACCCGCCGCCGGCCGACGACGTGGTGCAGGAACAACTGATCGACGACCGCCTCGCGGTGATGGCGCGACCGGGCCATCCGCTCGCCGGGAGGTCCGGCCTCACGCTGGACGATACGCTGGTCTACCCCTGGATCGCTGGCCCCAAGGACACGCCCGCGGGCGCGTACCTGTTCCGCGCGCTCGGGATCGGCGAGATGGAACGCACCCCGGTCTCGGTGGTGACCTCGTCGATGGTGCTGGTGCGCGGCCTGCTCACGCGCGGCGACTATCTGACCCTGCTCTCCGCCCGCCAGGCGGCGGTAGAGATCGAACAGGGGCTGATGGTGCCGCTCGACCTGCCGCTCAACGCATCCGCCCGCGAGATCGGCCTCACCACCCGCGCCGGCTGGATGCCCACGCCGACCCAGGCGCGTTTTCTCGATCTGGTCCGTTTGGCCGCGCAGGAGTGAGCGGGGGCTGGGCCAAGGCCCTTGCAAGGGCCTTGAGACGCGCCTTGCAAGGCCCGTGCGAAGCGGTTTCGAAACCGCTTCCCCCGGTCCCGACGCCAGTCCAGGTATAGCCAGAATCAATCGTCCCGAGCGGCATTCAATTTCCCTATCCCGGCCCGCATGCCTACCTGTGTCCCATACGCGAACAGGAGACATTCGGTGACAGAGAAGGACTATGACGACATCCCCGGCACCTTTGTGTTCGACGCCGACCGGTCGCGCGAGGGCTATTGGCTGAACCAGTTCTGCATCTCGCTCCGCCTTGCCGCGAACCGCGAGCAGATGCGGGCCGACCCGGAAACCTACATGGCCAAGTTCGACATGACCGAGGACCAGAAACAGGCGATCCGCGACCGCGCCTGGAACCGTCTGCTCGAGCTCGGCGGCAACATCTACTACACCTCCAAGCTCGCCGCCTTCGACGGCATCGCCTTTCAGGACCTCGCCGCCGAGATGAGCCACATGAGCCGCGACGCCTACCGCCAGATGATGGTCGACGGCGGCCGACCGGTCGAGGGCAACCGCTCCAAATCCGAATGGGAGGGCAAGTGATGGCCCGTATCACCGCAGGGATCGCCTGTTCGCACGTGCCCGCCATCGGCGTCGCGATGGACACCCATATCACCGACCAACCCTATTGGCAGCCGGTGTTCAAGGGCTTCGAGTTTTCGCGCAAGTGGAACGCGGAGAACAAGCCCGACGTGGTCTTCCTGGTCTACAACGACCATTGCACGGCCTTCGACGCCAGCGTGATCCCGACCTTCGCGCTCGGCGCCGCCGCCACCTTCACTCCCGCCGACGAGGGCTGGGGGCCGCGGCCGGTGCCGATCGTGCGCAACCACCAGAAGCTCGCGAGCCACATCGCCCAGACGGTGATCCTCGACGAGTTTGACCTCACGATCATGAACGAGATGGAAGTCGACCACGGCCTGACCGTGCCGCTCAGCGTGATGTACGGCGACAAGACCCCCGAGGACGAGTGGGGCGTGCAGGTGATCCCGCTCGCCGTCAACGTGGTGCAATACCCCGCCCCCACCGCCAACCGCTGCTACGCGCTCGGCCAGGCGATCCGGCGCGCCATCGACAGCTACCCCGAGGATCTCAACGTCCATATCTACGGCACCGGCGGCATGTCGCACCAGCTCCAGGCCGAACGCGCCGGGCTGATCAATGCCGACTGGGACCAGGATTTCATGGACAAGCTGGTGAACGACCCCGAGGAAGCCCGCAAGATCACCCATCTGGAGTTCCTGCGCGAAACCGGCTCGGAGGGGATCGAAATGGTGATGTGGCTTGTCATGCGCGGGGCGCTCGACGAAAAGGTCACCGAGGTCCACCGCCACTACCATGTCCCCGCGTCGAACACCGCCGTCGGCCACCTGATTTTGGAAAACCACGCCTGAACGGCGCGCCACCCGAACCACCTACGAGGAGAACACCATGCGGATCTGTGTCGCCGGCGCCTATGGCGCCTTCGGGATCAAACATCTCGACGCGCTCGCCAATATCGAGGGCGTCGAAGTCACCTCCGTGATGGGGCCGACCAAGGACAAGATCGAAGCTTTCGCAAAGGAGCGTGGCATCGGCCATGCCGGCACCACGCTCGAGGAATGCATCGCGCGCGACGATGTCGATGCGGTAATCCTTGCGACCCCCACCCAGATGCATGCCGACCAGGCCGTGGCCTGCATGGAGGCCGGCAAGCATGTTCTGATCGAGATCCCGATGGCCGACAGCCTCGAAGATTCGATCCGCGTCGTGGAGAAGCAGAAAGAGACCGGGCTGGTCGCGATGGCCGGCCAGGTCCGCCGCTTCAACCCGCCGCACCAGTGGATCAAGAACAAGATCGACGCCGGCGAGCTCAAGGTGCTGCAGATGGACGTGCAGACCTATTTCATGCGCCGCACCAACACCAACGCCAAGGGCGAGCCGCGCAGCTGGACCGACCACCTCTTGTGGCACCACGCCTGCCACACGGTCGATCTGTTCCAGTACCAGACCGGCGAAGTGCCGACCCAGGTCTTCGGCGTCGAGGGCCCGCACCACCCCGAGCTCGGCATCGCCATGGACATGTCGATCGGGCTGAAAACGGAAAGCGGCGCGATCTGCACCCTGTCTCTGTCGTTCAACAACGACGGCCCGCTCGGCACCTTCTTTCGCTACATCTGCGACAACGGCACCTATATCGCCCGCTACGATGACCTGGTCGACGGCTACGAAAAACCCGTGGACCTCTCGGGGGTCGCCGTTTCGAACAACGGCATCGAGCTCATCGACCGCGAGTTCATCGCGGCGATCCAGGAGGGGCGCGAGCCCAACGCCTCGGTCGCCCAGGTGCTGCCGTCGATGGAAACCCTCGACCGGATCGAACGCGGGTTCTGACGCGGAGCCCTGCCGTGCCCGAGGTGTTTCGCCCGCTGTCGCGGGCGACCCGCCGGGGGGCGCGGCCCCCCGGACCCCCCGGAGTATTTGCGCCAAGAAAAAGGGGGGCGCGGAAACGGGGACTGACGCGATCCGTCGCCGTGAACCCGGGGTTCGCGACCGCCCCTTCCCGGTCAAGCGGCCTGCGCCGCGCCGCCGGGCGATTTTGCACCGGCAGCATTGACGCGCCCCCTCCCCTCGGGCCAAATCCCCCGAACGGCTAGAGGGAGGATGACATGGGCTGGCTGAAAGACGAATCCGGGCTTGAGAAAACCGCGGCGAACCACGTCGCCCTGACCCCGCTCAGCCATCTCAACCGCGCTGCCGCCCTGTTTGCCGACAAGACCGCCATCGTCGACGGCGACCGCCGTTTCACCTATGCCCAATACCACGCCCGGGCGAGCCGGCTCGCCTCCGC
>JAGRMP010000280.1:5410-15098 GCA_020441225.1 Maritimibacter sp.
GCGATCCTCAACACCATCAACACCCGCCTCGATGTCGACACCGTCGCCTATATCTTCGCCCACGGCGGCGCCAAGGTGGCGCTGGTCGACAGCGCCTTTATCGGCCTCGCCGAAGCCGCGGTCGCCCGTATGGAGGGCGACGCGCCGCTTCTGATCGAGGTCAACGACCCCAATTCCGGCCTCCCCGCGAGCGGGCGGCACAGGGAATACGAAGACTTCATCGCCGACGGGGATGCGGCGTTCGACTGGCACCTGCCCGAGGACGAATGGGAAAGCCTCGCGCTCAACTACACCTCGGGCACCACCGGACGGCCCAAGGGCGTGGTCTATTCCCACCGCGGCGCCTATCTGCACACGCTCGGGCTGTCGCTCGACTGGGGGCTGGACCGCAACACGGTCTATCTCACCATCGTGCCGCTGTTCCACTGCAACAACTGGGTCCACACCTGGTCGATCCCGGCGGTGGGCGGCACTGTGGTCTGCTGCCGCGACATCACGCCCAAGGCGATCTATGACGCCATCGCCGACGAGGGGGTCACCAATTTCGGCGGCGCACCGATCGTCTTGAACATGATCGTCAACGCCAAGGACAGCGACCGGCGCGATTTCGACCATATCGTCAACGTCTACACCGCCGGCGCGCCGCCGCCCGCGGCAGTGCTGGCGGGGATCGAGCCGCTGGGGTTCACCGTGACGCAGATGTACGGGCTCACCGAGACCTATGGCCATGTCGTCGAATGCATCTGGCAGGACGATTGGGCCGCGCTGCCCGAGGCCGAGCGGTTCGAGCGCAAGGCCCGCACCGGGGTGGCCCAGGTGATGGAAGAGCACGTCACGGTGATGGACCCGGAAACGATGCAGGAGGTGCCTGCGGACGGCGAGACCATCGGCGAGATCATGATGCGCGGCAACGTGGTGATGAAGGGTTACCTGAAGAACCCCGAGGCCACCCGCGAGGCGTTCCGCGGCGGCTATTTCCACTCCGGCGACATCGCTTTCAAACATCCCGACGGCTACATCAAGATCACCGACCGGTCGAAAGACATCATCATCTCGGGCGGCGAGAACGTCTCCTCGGTCGAGGTCGAGGGCGCGCTCATGCACCATCCAGCGGTGCTGCTCTGCGCTGTCGTCGCCAAACCGGACGAGAAATGGGGTGAGGTGCCCTGCGCTTTCGTGGAGCTCAAGGAGGGCGCCGAGGCCACCGAGGAAGAGCTCATCGCCTTTGCCCGCGACCGGCTTGCCGGGTTCAAGACGCCGAAACGGGTGATCTTCGAGGAACTGCCCAAGACCTCGACGGGCAAGATCCAGAAATTCGAACTGCGCAAACGCGTGGCCGAGCTTTAGGGCCCCCGAGGCGGGCCGCCGGCCGCGTCGCGGTGGCTTGCCTGCCGCGGAAACGGGTTAACAAGATGTAAACCGGGCGGCGCAGCTCAATGCAATTTTCGCGCAATGCGTTGTCGAACAAGGGTTTTCCGGCCCGAATGGAATCCAGAAATCCGGATTTCTGGATTCCGTGCCGCAAAGCAGCATGCCCCCCAATCCCGCCGCACCACCGTCAGACCGCCACGCCACCGGCGCGGGCTTACCCTCATGCCCGGCCGCAGTGCCTTCGAAAAACTGGACGCGACCCGCACGCCCGCGTTATCCTTTCGAAAAACCTGAAAACGAGCAGCCTCGGCCCCATGACGGCCCTCAAGAAATACCAGCGGCTCGAAGCCCCTGGCCTCTGGCGCGTAGCCCCTGAGGCGCAGCGGCTGAATGTGTCCGTCTCGATCGGCGACGCGACGCTGACCCTGAGCGATCACCGCAACCGGCCGCTTGTGCATTGGTCCCTGCCCGCGGTCCATCGGCTGAACCCCGGCGCCACCCCGGCACTCTACGCCCCATCGATCGACCGAGATGAGCCGGAAACGCTCGAAATCGACGAACCGGAGATGATCGAGGCCATCGAAATCGTCCGCCGGGCCATCGACCGCAGCCGCCCTCGGACCGGCCGGCTACGCCTCGCCCTCACCGTCGCAATCCTCGCTGCCTCCGCCACGCTCGCCATCTTCTGGCTGCCCGAGGCCCTCGTTCGCCACACCGTCTCGGTCCTGCCCGACGCCACCCGCACCGCCATCGGCGATCGGCTGCTCGACCGCATCGTCCGGGTTACCGGCCAGCCCTGCGACGCCCACCGTGGGCAAGCTGCGCTCGACCGGCTGGCCGACCGGGTTCTCGGGGCGGAGAACGCGGGCCGCGTGTTTGTCTTTGCCTCCGGTATCTCCGGTGCCTTTCACTTGCCGGGGCGCATCGTCCTGCTCGACCGCGCCCAGGTCGAGGATTACGAAACCCCCGAAGTCGCCGCCGGCTACATTCTCGCCGAACGCCAACGTGCGGTCGACACCGACCCGATGCTCCCGCTTCTGGAACATGCCGGTCCCTTCGCCACGGCGCGCCTGTTGACCACCGGAATGCTCCCCGACGGGGTGCTCGACCGCTACGGCGAAATGATCTTCGCCCGTCCGCCCGAAGCGCTCGCCGTCGCGCCGATGCTCGCCCGGTTCAAATCCGCCGCGGTTGCGACGACCCCCTATGCGTTCGCCATCGATCAGAGCGGGGAAACCACGCTTGGCCTGATCGAAGCCGATCCCTTCCCAGCGGGCGAGGCTGCGCCGCTGCTGTCCGATGCCGACTGGGCGCAGCTGCAGATGATCTGCTCCGACTGACCCCGCCCTGCGCGGGGCGCGGGCAGCGCAGGCGATCTTCCCCACCGCGACGGATGCGCCATCAAACGCCCCGCCGAACCTGGCGGGGCCGCTCGATTGGTCCTTGAACTGAGCGGTTGGCTCAGCCGCGCGGATAGGCATCCGGGTAATAGCCGCGCAGGGTCTGAAGCGCGCGGGTCAGTTCGGCCGGGCTGGCAAAGGGCCCCGCCATCACGAGGGTCAGACCGGACCCGGTGCGCGCGGTTGCGGCGGTGAAACCGAGGCCCCGGAGCCGCGCGATGGCCCGGTCGGCATTGCCCGGCTGGCCGAACGCCCCGACCTGGACGAAGCGTGCGCCGGCGGTCACGGCCGCGACGGTCGACGCCGCCGCATCAGGCTGGCCCTTGCTGCCGATCACCGTCCGCGCCACGATCCGGACCGGAGCCGGTTCCGCCGCCGGCATCGGCACTTTCGACGTGTCCAGAACCGATGACATCTGCGCATCGCCATAGGGTGTCCGGGGCCCGCGGTTCGGGTTCAGCCGGTCGTCGTCCCAGGCGGGTTTGTACCCGGCCGGGACCTCGATCCGGCGCGCAGGCGCCGCCACATAGCCCGGGACCGGCACGGGATCATACGGCGGCGCCGACGCGGTGAGCCCGTAGCCGCTGCCGAAAGCGGTGCCGGCCGCCCCGGCGGATGCCGGATGCGCCACCAGCCGCGAGCGGCTGCCGTCGGCATGGGTCACGACATAGGACGTCGTGCGGCTCATGCCGCGCGGGCAGGAGACCGCGACGGTATCGCCGCCGATCTTGACCCGGGTCACCCCGCCGTCGGCCGGGCAATTCACCTCCAACGTGCGGCTCACGCCCCCCACGCCTCCCGCCACCGACACGGGCGAGCCGATGACCGGGTCGGGCTCGGTCATCGCGGCCGGCCGTGCAGCGGCTAACGCAGGCGCGGGCGCCATGGCTGTGGGCGGCCGCGGCGCGGGCGGGGCCGGCGGCGTTGCCGCTGCCCCCCGGACCGAAGCGGTCGGCGTCATGCCGCAGACGACCGTCTCGCGGTCGCGGCTGAGCCGCGGCACCCAGTTGACCGATGTGCCGATGCTGGCGCGCACATAGACGCATCCGCGGCTGTCGACATAGACGTCTTTCGCGTAGCCTGCAGGCGGCGTCTCGGCCGGCGTTGCAGCCTGCGATAGGCTCAGCGCCATCGCCGACGTTCCCAGCGCCGCCACAAGCGCCGCCACTCCCAACAATGTTGGAAATTTCATATCCCTGTCCCCCGACAAATGTGGTGGCACTTTGCCGGAGCACACCCCGCGAGTCCAGAGAATGATACTATTCGAACCGGTTTCTGAGTGGAATCCAGCTCAATTGAGCGGGAATTGCACTATTTCGTTCCGTACATCCGGTCGCCCGCGTCGCCAAGACCGGGCACGATATACCCGTGCTCGTTGAGTCGTTCATCCACGGCCGCGGTCACGATCGGCACATCCGGATGCGCCTTGCCCATCCGTTCCACCCCCTCGGGGGCCGCGAGCAGGCACAGGAACCGGATGTTGGTCGCGCCCTTCTGCTTGAGCAGATCCACCGCCGCGACCGAGCTGTTGCCGGTGGCGAGCATCGGGTCGACGACGATCACCAGCCGGTCCTCGATCTCGGCAGGCACCTTGAAGTAGTATTGCACCGGCTCCAGCGTTTCCTCGTTGCGGTAGAGCCCGACGAAGCCGACCCGGGCCGAGGGGATGAGCTCCAGCACCCCGTCGAGCAAGCCGTTGCCCGCGCGCAGGATCGACACCAGCGCCATCTTCTTGCCGGCCAGTATCGGCGCTTCCATCTCCTTGAGCGGGGTTTCGATGGTGCGCGTGGTCATCGGCAGTTCGCGGGTGACCTCATAGGCGAGCAGCAACGAGATCTCCCGCAGGAGCTGGCGGAAGCTGGCGGTCGAGGTGTCGCGCTGGCGCATCAGCGTCAGCTTGTGCTGCACCAGCGGGTGGGTCACGACATTGAGGTGGTCAAGCATCGGCGGGCTCCAGTCTCTTTTCTATCTCTGCGCGGGTACGATCATCGCAAAAGGCGGCGTCGAGGGCCACCCGATTGAGCGCGGCAAAATCGTCCACGCCCCAGCCGAAGGCCCGGTCGAGCTCTTCGAACTCGCGGGTCATCGTGGTGTGGAAAAACGGCGGGTCGTCGGTGGAGACGGTCACCGGCACACCGGCCGCGCGCAGCCGGGCAATCGGATGCGCTTCCCAGGACGGATAGAGCCCGAGCGCGACGTTGGAGCCGGGGCAGACCTCCAGCACCGTGCCGCGTTCGGCAAGTTCGGCGACCAGCGCCGGATCCTCGATCGCCTGCACCCCGTGGCCGATCCGTTCGACCTTGAGATGGGTGAGCGTGTCGCGCACCGAGGCGGGCCCGCCCCATTCGCCGGCATGGCTGGTGAGCCGCAGCCCGGCCTCGCGGGCCATGTCGAAAGCATAGGCGAACTCGGCCGTGTCATAGGCATCCTCGGCCCCGCCCATGCCGAAACCGACGATGAAATCGCCCGCGGACTCCTGCGCGCAACGTGCCGCCTCGCGCGCCGCTTCGGGGCCGGAATGGCGCACCGCGGTGACGATCCCGCGCAGCGTGATCCCGAGCTGCTCGGCGGCGACCGCGGCCTCGAACATGGCGGCGAGATACTCCTGCCAGGCCACCGGATCGCGGCCGCCGCAGAAATCGGGGGACAGGAAGGTTTCGAGGTAGACCACCCCCTGCTCCGCCGCCTCGCCGGCGACGATGGCGGTGAGCAGCGCATAATCGTCGGGGGTCGAGAACGGACGGGTCGCCGCCTCGTAGACCTTGAGGAAATCCGGGAAATCCCGGTAGGCATAGGCGCCCTTCGCGTCGAATATGTTCGATATTTCCAACCCCTTGGCGCGGGCCATATCGCGCACGAAAGCGGGCGGGGCGGCGCCTTCGAGGTGGTGGTGCAATTCGACCTTTGGGAAATCCTTGTAGCTCATGCGCTGCCCCTCACGTTGCGTCTTTCGCCTGCGGCGGGCGGGGTGCCCCGGCTGCGCCGGGGCTGCAGGCTGCGCCCGCCTGCGGCGAGCGGGGGGCGCGCCACGGCTGGCGCCGCGGCGCGGGGGCCCGGCTCGACCGGTGCCGCCCGGCCCCCAAAACCACACGCCCGGTCACAGGAAGCTTGTCCCCGCGCCGCGCATGTCGAGGCCCAGATGCGCTGCCACGCTCGCGCCGATATCGGCAAACGCCACCTGGCCGACCGCCCGGGGGCCGAGCCCCCAGCCCAGCACTGGCACCCGCTCGCGGGTGTGGTCGGTGCCGATCCAGCTCGGGTCGTTGCCATGGTCGGCGGTGAAGATCGCGAGGTCGCCGTCGCGCAGCGTGGCCAGGAACCGGGGCAATTCCCGGTCGAACCATTCGAGATGCCCGGCATAGCCGGCGATGTTGCGCCTGTGGCCGTATTTCGAATCGAACTCGACGAAATTGGCAAAGACCAGCGCGCCCTCTTCCGCCGCTTCGCCCCAGCCCACCAACGCCTCGAACAGCTCGCCGTCGCTGCCATGGATGCCGCTCTCCATGCCGCGATGGGCGAAGATATCGTCGATCTTGCCGACCGCATGGACCGCCCGGCCGGCATCCTGGGCCCAGTCCATCACCGTGGGCTCGGGCGGTTCGAGCGAGAAATCCCGCCGGTTGGTGGTGCGGGTGAAGCCGGTCTCGGACGTGCCGACGAAGGGCCGCGCGATCACCCGCCCGACCCGCATCGCATGCAGCATCGGCGCCACCGCCTCGCACATCGCGTAGAGCCGCTCGAGCCCGTAGGCCTCTTCATGCGCGGCGATCTGCACGACCGAGTCGGCCGAGGTGTAGACGATGGGCTGGCCGGTCCCGAGATGTTCCGCGCCCAATTCGTCGAGGATGACCGTGCCCGAGCTGTGCTTGTTGCCGAGCACCCCACCCGCGCCCCCGGCCTCGACGAGAGCGGCGGTCACGTCGGGTGGGAACGCCGGCTGGGCGACCGGGAAATAGGTCCAGTCGAAGGGCACCGGCACGCCCGCGATCTCCCAATGACCCGACGGCGTGTCCTTGCCACGGCTGACCTCGGTGGCCGCCCCCCAGAGCCCCTGCGGTTTGGCCCCGAGACCGGGCGCCTTCACCCCGGACGCCAGTTCCAGCGCCGCGCCGAGCCCGAGCGCATCGAGGTTGGGCAACGCCAGCGGACCGGAGCGGCCGGAGTCGGCCCCGCCCGTGGCGCAGGCCTCGGCGATATGGCCGAGCGTGTTGGCCCCGGTGTCGGGCACACCGTCGTTGAAGAAACTGTCGGCATCCGGCGCGCCGCCGATCCCGACGCTGTCGAGCACCACCAGGAAAGCGCGGCTCATGCGCCGCCCTCCATCTGCGCCTTGGCGAAGGCAAAGGGCAGAAGCTCCTCGATCTTGAGCGTGAGTGTATCGCCCCTGAGGTTGGCCATGGTCACGTCCACGCCCGGCGGCGCGAATTCGGCGATCTTCTGGCGGCAGCCGCCGCAGGGGCTGACCGGTTCGGGCCCATCGCCGATCACCGCGACCGCGGCGATCCGGGTCTCGCCCGCCGCCACCATCGCCGCGATCGCCCCCGCCTCGGCGCAGGTGCCCTCCGGATAGGCGGCGTTCTCGACATTCACCCCGGTGAACACCCGGCCCGACGCGGTGCGGATCGCCGCGCCGACCTTGAAGCCCGAATAGGGGGCGTGGGCGTTTTCACGCACCGCCCTGGCGTCTTCGATGAGAGAATTGGGCATGGACATCCGCGGCCTCCGTTTTCCGACCGTTTGGTCCAAACTAATCGCCGTGGACCGGGGCGCAACCGAATTCGCGCGCCGGATGATTTCGGGCGGAGGTCCCCGCCTGTACGAGGTCCGCGAGAGGCGCTTGCGCGCGATTCCGCGGGGCCTATTGAGCAGCGTCCTCGGGCACGAACAGCGTGCCATCGCCGTTGAACGTCACCCCTTCGGGCAAAGCCGGGGCGGGGCCGGCATCGTGGCGCGAGGTCGGGCCGTCGTCGTCGCCCCAGCCACCGGCCGCCGTCGTGACGGCTGCCGGGTTTGCCGCAGGCGCGGCGGGCGGCGTGACCTCGGGGCTCGCCGCCGCGACGGTCACCTCGTCGGACTGCGGTGCGGGCCCGGCACCGGCATCGGGGGCAGGCGCCAGGGCGGTTGCCGCATCTGTTTCCGGGGCGGGATCGCGAACGACCTCGGCCGCGGCGACCGTCTCTTCAACCGGCGCTGTTGTGGGCGCCTCGGCGACCGCCTGAGCCTCGGGTTCGGGCGCAGGCCCGGGTTCCACCGGCGCCGCCTCCGCAGTCGCCACCGCGACCGCTTCCGGTTCCACCGTGACCCCCTCGCTCACCGCAACCACCGTCGCACCGGTCGCCTCGGCCGCGTCCGCACCCGCCTCGGCCGGCCCCGCGATGGTCACCGTTTCCGCCTCCGGCCCGGCGATTTCCTCGACCAGCACCGGCGCATCGCCGGCGATGTCGAAGACCTTGCGGCAGGCCTCGAAGCCGTAGAGCCCGCAGGCCGTGCCGTGCATGTCGAGCGCGAGAAAGCCGCCAGCAAACACCTCATAGCCGCGGATCACGTCGGAAAACATCCGCACATAGCCTTCGTCGCGCGCGAGGAAAAAGCCCACGGTGCAGCCGCCGGTGCTGCAGTTGAGCGTGGGCGAGGACGAGCACACGGCGGCGGCGTAATCGATCACCAGATCCTCCCGGCCATCGCCATCGAGATCTTCGCGCCGTTCGAACCCCTGATCCATCGCTACCGTGCCGTCGAGCGCTTCGCAGGCGGCGACGACTTCGCCGAGCACCAGGCTCGCGGGGTTGTCGACCGGCGGCGACGGCATCGGACAGGCCTGCATCACCGTATAGAGCGCATCCGAGGACCCGTTGAGGCCGATCTCGACCTCCTGCGCCCCGTCCGGCCAATCGAGCCGGAGCGAGGCGCGCAGCCCGCGCTGCAGGAGATCGACCAGCTCCTGGTGAATCCGCGGGTCGAACGCCGCCGTAAGCCTTGTGTGTCCCTGAGCGGCATGCGGGGTGAAATTCATCACCCCGACATCGCCGCCATCGACGCCGACCGTGACCGGGACAGAGGCCTCGACAGGTCCGCGCCCGGCGATCTCGACCGCGAAATGCAAGGGTTCGAATGCCGCGCATTCCAGCCGGAAACAGAGGTAGTTCGCCGTGCCCTCTTCGCCTTCGGGGCAGATGAAAGCCGTCGCCCCGCCCTCGGGCTCGTTCACCTGCCAGGCCTGCGCCACCGCGCCCCCGGCCGTGACAAGCCCTGCCCCGGCGACCACCAAAACGGCAAGGACGAGTTGAAAAGGACGAAAACGGCGCATGGTGCCCCCCGGCAAGATCTCAAGCGCCACGTTGCCCGGGACATGCGATTTGTGCAAGCCCTTGGACCCGATTCCCGATTCTTTGCAACCTCGGCCATTGAATTTGCAAAAATATCCGGATTTCCAGAGAACCTGCATATCTTCCGGGACTTTGCAAAACTTTGCACCCCTCGAAGGCGGTCAGATGCAAATGTCGCAGCCGAATTCCGCCCCTGCTGGCGCAATCATCTTGTCCGAAAGCGCGCGGCTCCGTAACAACGTTGCAAAGATCGAGGAGGAGATCGCATGGGCTACAAAGAGGTGTATGACGGCTGGCAGGCCGATCCGGAAGGCTTCTGGATGGAGGTCGCGCAGGCCATCGACTGGGAGACCGCGCCGACAAAGGCGCTGACCGACAGGGGCGAGGGCCTGTACGAGTGGTTCGCCGATGGCATGGTCAACACCTGCTGGAACGCCGTCGACCGCCATGTCGAGGCCGGCCGTGGCGACCAGGTCGCGATCATCTACGACAGCCCCATCACCGGGCGACAGGCGAAGATCACCTATGCCGAGCTCAAGGAGCGCGTGGCGCGCTTCGCCGGCGGCCTCGCCGCGCGCGGGATCGAAAAGG
>JAGRMP010000281.1:0-784 GCA_020441225.1 Maritimibacter sp.
GCACCGGTCACGATCATGCCGCCGACGATGACCACCCCGAAAAACATCAAGAAATAGAGCCCCGTACCGCCGCCCCGGCCGTAAAGGTAGGTTTCGCGATTCATTAGGTTCTCCAGATACTCCGGCGGTTAACCCTGAATGATTGGGTAATATCCAAATTGGGCAAGACGATGGCACCGACGGCTGGCACCGGAATGCCGGCTCCGGCGCGCGTGCACCGGCGGCTTCGGCCTTGAACCCGCCCGATGCGATGCCACATGGTTCGTCACAGCCAAACGGCAATCACGGGGACGCTCATGACCAAGCTCGCAAGATCACTCGTTCTTCTGTTTCTGGTGGTCGCGGGCGGCGCCACGGCCCAGACCGATACGCCGCGCGTGCCGGGCTCAAGCGCCGAGATATCGATGAGCTTTTCCCCGGTCGTTGCCGCCGCTGCGCCGGCCGTGGTCAACATCTACGCCACGCGGATGGTCGCCGACCGCGGTACTCCGCTGTTCGACGACCCGTTCTTTCGCCAGTTCTTCGGCGATTTCGCCCCCAGCCGGCCGCGCGAGCAAAACGCGCTGGGCTCGGGCGTGATCGTCGGCGACGGGCTCGTGGTGTCCAACTTCCACGTGGTCGAGAACGCCACCGACATCCGCGTGGTGCTCGCCGACCGGCGCGAATTCGAGGGCGTGCTGGTGCTCGCCGACGAGGCGGCAGACCTTGCCGTCATCGAGCTCACGGATGCCCAGGGTGCCGATCTGCCGGCGCTCGACTTCGCCGACAGCGACGCGATCGCGGT
>JAGRMP010000281.1:887-1131 GCA_020441225.1 Maritimibacter sp.
CGGCTATTTCGTCCAGACCGACGCCCCGATCAACCCGGGCAATTCCGGCGGCGCGCTGGTCGACATGGCCGGGCGGCTCGTCGGCATCAACACCCAGATCGTCACCCGCTCGGGCGGGTCGAACGGCATCGGCTTCGCGGTGCCCGCCAACCTGGTTGCCCGGGTCGTGGCCCAGGCGGAGGCGGGCGAGGCGAGTTTCATCCGCCCCTGGGCGGGGATCGACGTGCAGCCGATCGACGCCGAC
>JAGRMP010000281.1:1190-4932 GCA_020441225.1 Maritimibacter sp.
ACGAGAGCCCCTTCGGCGCCGCCGGGATCCGTCCGGGCGACGTGGTGCTCGAAATCGGCGGCCACCCGGTCAACGCACCGGCGGAGCTCGGTTTCCGGCTGTCGCTGCAGGAACTGGGCGCCGCGGTCCCGGTCACCTTCCATCGGGCGGGTGACCGGCAGACGGTTTCTGTGGAAATGCGCGCCGCGGTACGCGCCGAGGAGACGCTCGACGGCGGGCCCGTCAAAGTCACCGGCCTCGGGCCCTTCGACGGGGTGGTGCTGCAGGAGATCGGCCCGGCGTTGCGCGACCGGCTCGGGTTGCCCGCGGACCGGGGCGGGGTCATCGTCCTGGCGCTCGACGATCCGCGCCAGGTCCGCAACTTCCAGCCCGGCGATATCGTTGCCGAGATCAACGGCACCCAGATCGCCACCATGGAAGATTTCAAGGCGGTGACCGAGGCCGCGCTCGCCGATGGCAAACGCAGCTGGAAGGTGGTGCTGAACCGCCGTGGGGGGCTGGTTTACCTGACCTGGCGGGGCTGATTTCGGGCCGTCCGATCCCCCGTTTTCGGGCCGCAGGGCGATGTGCTGCGGCGGCCTGCCAAAAACCGTACAAATCCGACCTGATACCCGTTGACCTCGCAGCAACCCTGCGTAACCATTGAGAAAACGGGGGGCAAAATGAACAGGAATGCCAACGAAGCGATTGTCGTGATCGACGTGCAGAACGATTTCTGCCCCGGCGGAGCGTTGGCGGTCGAAAACGGCGACGAGGTGGTGCCCGAGATCAACCGGATCGTGCGCAACTACCCGGTTCGCGTCTTTACCCAGGACTGGCATCCCAAGGGTCACGGCTCCTTCGCGTCGGCCCATCCGGGGAAAGTCCCGTTCGAGATGATCGAGATGCCCTATGGCCCCCAGGTGCTCTGGCCCGATCATTGCGTACAGGGGACCGACGGTGCCGATTTCCACGAGGATCTGCCGGCCGAGGTTGCACAGATGATCCTGCGCAAGGGCTTCCGCTCCGAGATCGACAGCTATTCGGCCTTCTTCGAAAACGACCGCACCACCACCACCGGACTCGACGGCTATCTGCGCGACCGGGGGGTCGATGCGGTGACGCTGGTCGGCCTTGCCACCGATTTCTGCGTTGCCTGGTCCGCGCTGGACGCCGTGCGCCTCGGGTTCGGCGTCACGGTGCGTCTCGATGCCTGCCGCGCGATCGACCTCGACGGCTCGCTCGACAAGGCTCTGGCCGAGATGAAGGCGGCAGGGGTGACGCTGATCGACCGCAGCTAGCCGTCCCCGGATCTGAAAACCGAGCGGCCGAAAGCCGGGACAAGGCCGGGAGCTAGAACGCGCCGGTCGCGGCGTCGAGACGCTCGATCAGCCAGAACACCCCCAGTGTCGCGGCAAGCGCCAGCACCATGAGCGGCATCACGCGGTTGCGGCCGGACAGTTTCGCGAATGCCGTCGGCGTGGCGAGAAAGTCGATATTGGCCTGTGGCCGCGGAGTGGCGGTCGGCGGTGCGCTGCCGCTGGTCTCGCCGGTGGAAAGGGGCTGCCCCTCTGCGATGGTTCGCAGAAACGCCGCGAAATCAAATCCACCGAGATCGGAGCCCACGAGCGCGAAGCGGCCGAGATTTTCATCGAGCCGGGCGACCACGTCGGTCCGGGCCGGCTCATCCGCAGCCGGGAAAAAGCCTGCGGGTGCGCCACTTTGATAGGGGATGAACCCGAAGCCGCTGGACTTGAGATAGTCCCGCAGCACAGGGTCGGCCCGTTCGATCATCGCGGTCACCTGCGGATCGCGGAACAGCGCGATGTAGTTGCCGTGGGGATTGCCGTTCAGACCGATGTCGGACAACAGCTCGGTAATCGCGGGATCGGCATCGACCTCGCTCGGAACAAGCCATTGGATGTCAAAATCGTAACTCTGTACCATCTCTCGCGTCCAGTTTGCGAAAGGCCGTGGCGTTCAACGAAACGCCATCGGCCGACGCCAGAGTCGCAAGGCTCCGTGACCTCAAAGTGACGCAAAGAAGGTCACGGCGTGATTGATTATGACGTAATCACCAACTTCCCAGCGATCTTCCGGGCGCCCATGTCGATCAACGCCTGGCGGGCACCGGCGAGCGCGGTGACCTCGCCGACCACCGGGGTCAGGCATTCGTCCGCAACCATATCCAGCAGCGCGCCGAGCGCATCCGGCCCTTGCTGCACCATCAACACGCCGGCGCGGCGGTCGGTGTACCGCGTCCAGATCATGGCGAGCCCGGCGGCGATCATTCGGCCGATTGGCCCGCCCACCACCAGGTATTCGCCGCCCGGCGCCAGCACCCGGCGGACCCGCCGTATCGACCGGGTGCCATAGAGATCGAGCACCAGGTCGAACCGCTCGTCCAGCCCGGCGAAGTCTTCCGCTTCGAAATCGAGCGTTTTCACCGCACCGGCTTCGCGCATCACCCCGGCCTTGGCCGCGGTATCCACCGCCCAGACCTCGGCGCCTGCCGCCGCTGCAAGCTGGATCGCAAGCGGCCCCGATCCGCCGCCGCCGCCATTCACCAACACCCGCTTTCCGGGCCCCGCCCGGCCGCGCATGGCAGTGAGCGCGATGGTGCCCGATTGCGGCAACGCTGCCGCGAACACATCCGGCACCCCCTCCGGCACCGGCACCCAGAGCGCTTCCTTCGCCACGCACATCTCGGCAAAACCGCCGAAGCTGCCGAACGTGTCGGCCAGCACCCGGTCTCCGATCCGGAACCGCGAACAGCCCGGACCGAGCTTGTCGACCACGCCCAGCACATCCGAGCCGAACACGTCGCGCCCGCGCATGAACCAGCGCGAGATCCGCCCATAATAGGGCGTGCCGGTGACAAACTCCCAATCCGACGCATTGGCGCCGCAAGCAAGCACCCGCACCCGAATCTCGCCCGCCGCGGGCTCGGGCACGGGCCGCTCCTGGAGGGACAGATTTTCACCGGAACCGAAGCCGGAACAGACGAGCGCACGCATGTCGGCACCTCCCGCCCGTAGATGGGGCCGCCCGGCGCCGCTGTCCAGCCGCGGGCCGCATTCCCCTTGCACGGCCGTGGCCGGGCCTGTTCTATCGGACCCGACAAGGAGGCCCCCCGCATGGTCGATATCGCCACCCGCGTCTACAACCACCACTGGAAGATCGACCCGATCGTCCGCTCGCTGATCGATACCGATTTCTACAAGCTCCTGATGTGCCAGTCGGTGTTTCGCAACCGCCCCGACACCCAGGTGACCTTTTCGCTCATCAACCGCTCGACCCATATCCCGCTCGCCGAGCTGGTCGACGAGGGCGAGCTGCGCGAACAGCTCGATTACGTACGCACGCTCAGGCTCTCCCGTGGCGAGTCGACCTGGCTGCGCGGCAACACCTTCTACGGCAAGCGCCAGATGTTCCGCCCCGACTTCATGGAATGGTTCGAGGGGTTGCGCCTGCCGCCTTACCACCTGGAGCGCGTCGGCGACCAGTACGAGCTCACTTTCGAGGGGTCCTGGCCCGAGGTGATGCTGTGGGAGATCCCCGCGCTGGCCGTGCTGATGGAGCTGCGTTCCCGCGCCGTGCTGCACGCCATGGGCAAGTTCGAGCTCCAGGTGCTCTACGCCCAGGCGATGACCAAGCTCTGGTCCAAGGTCGAGACCCTGCGCGGCGTCGCCGGGCTCAAGTTGGCCGATTTCGGCACGCGGCGGCGGCATTCGTTTCTCTGGCAGGACTGGTGCGTGCAGGC
>JAGRMP010000281.1:4950-7765 GCA_020441225.1 Maritimibacter sp.
TGGGCGAGGCCTTCGTCGGCACCTCGAATTGTTTGATCGCCAAGAACCGCGACCTCGAGGCCATCGGCACCAACGCCCACGAACTCCCCATGGTCTACGCGGCGCTTGCGGAGGGCGACGAGGCCCTGCGGCAGGCCCCCTACGACGTTCTCGCCGACTGGCACGAAGAACATGAAGGCAACCTGCGCATCATCCTGCCCGACACCTACGGCACGAAAGGGTTTTTGGAGAACGCCCCCGACTGGCTCGCCGGTTGGACGGGGATAAGGGTCGATAGCGGCGACCCGGTGGAAGGCGCGGAGACGGCCATTGCCTGGTGGAAGGCCCGGGGCGAAGACCCCAGGACCAAGATGGTGATCTTCTCCGACGGCCTCGACGTGGACAAGATCGTGGAGCTGCACCGGACGTTCGCCGGGCGGGTGCGGCCAAGCTTCGGCTGGGGGACGCTGCTCACGAACGACTTCCGCGGGCTGGTCGAGGGGGACGCGCTGGCCCCGTTCTCGCTGGTCTGCAAGGCGGTCTCTGCGGACGGAAAGCCGACGGTCAAGCTCTCCGACAACCCGAGGAAGGCGATGGGGCCAGTTGACGAGGTTGCACGTTATAAGCGAGTGTTCGGGGTGGGTGAGCAGGTGGCGCGGGAGGTTGTGGTTTAGCGACTATACGGACGTAGTTTTCAGAAATAGTTGGAGAAAAAATGAAAGATTTACGTGCGATTGCCTCATTTGGGGATATTGCAGCAGAAGATGATGCGGTTCTTGACTACTTCCTAACTACCGACGCAGTAGAAGAAATTCAGTCGGGAAGAATCCTTCTTGTGCTTGGTCGGAAAGGCAGTGGAAAAACCGCCCTTGTGCGCCACTTCACAGGCCAGAACAGAAGAGATCATGGATCACCTCTGAGTTTGAGAAGCTACCCATGGAGTGCCCATGCAGAGTTGGTAGATAAAGGCGCATCAGAAACAGAGGCATATGTCGCCTCGTGGCGTCTTTTGATCGCAATCAGAATCGCAAGTATGGTGTGTCAGATCGGTCGTGCGAGATACACTGACGCTCTGGAAGCGTTGAAGAAATTCCTTGAAAGCAATTTTGGGAGTACTGACCCTGAAGCTCGATCAATTCTCTCGCGTGGAAAACTGACAGTCGACGGCCTGACCGTAGGTCCCCAAGTCGCTGGCGTGGCTCTCGGAAGCATCAATTTGGGAAGGGGGCGCGACAAATCTGTACTTGGGCTCGAACTCAACTCTCTCACCAACTCTGTTTTGACGGATACATCCACTGCAATAGCGGAATTGGGCATTGAAAGGCTTTTTCTGCACTTCGACGAACTTGATCAGGGATTGGATAGAGTAGATGAGACACGAGCGCGGATGCTAATTGGACTAATATTAGCAGCTCGCGAAATTAGCCGCTCAGCGTCGTTGCGAGCCAATATCTGTCCTATCGTTTATCTGAGGACGGACATTTGGGAGCAAATCAGCTTCTCTGACAAAAACAAAATAACGCGATCTGCATCAACAATTTTGAAATGGGACCATAGAACACTTGTCGAACTCGTGAATACCCGATTGCGTGCGAAATTGGGAAGCGATGGAAGCTGGGATTCAATTTCTGATGAACAGAAAATGAGGGGCTCCCAACCTAAGTTCCTCCACATTCTCGCGCGGACTTTCATGCGGCCCAGGGATGTAATTCAATTCTTGAACGAGGCACTCGCCATTGCGAAAGAGAGGCAAGACGATCCCTTGATTTTCGTGAATGAGGATATCAACCGGTCTCGGGAAAACTACTCCAACTACCTTAAGGAGGAGTTGGACGATGAGGTAACACCACATTGGCCTCAATGGGCCGACGCTCTCGCAGCTTGTTCTAAAACTGAAACCATAACCTTCAGTAAAGAAGACTTCGTCAAGAACTATCGAACGGTGAAATCGCCCGATAACGAGGTTGATGCAGAACAAGCGCTACAAATGCTGTTCCGGTTCTCTGTTATCGGCTACGAGAGACGGGTGTCCGGTGGCGGTTCGGCGTGGTCATTTCGTTATTTGGAGCCAAGTGCGGCTTGGGATGCCTCGGCACCCCGTTACAAGGTTCATCAGGGCCTCAAAGAATTCGCTAAGTTGAAAGAAGAAAGGCTTGCGTCAGACTGAGGACCTCACTCCTCCCCCGACACCTTCCCCCGCATCGCCTTCACCTCCCCCCGCACCTTCTTCGCCTTCAGACGCCGCTTTTTCGACCCCAGCGTCGGCTTCGTTGCCACCCGCCGCTTCGGTGCCACCAGCGCCGCCCGCACCATCTCCGCCAGCCGCTCCGCCGCGATCTCCCGGTTCCGCGCCTGCGAGCGGGTGTCCTCCACCCGGATCACCACCGCCCCGTCCAGGGTCCACTTCCGCCCCGCGATCCGCTTCAGCCGCGCCTTCACCGCCGGCGCCAAGGCCGGCGAGCGCGCCGCCTCGAAGCGCAGCTCCACCGCCGTCGAGACCTTGTTGACGTTCTGCCCGCCCGGACCGGACGAGCGCGAAAAGCTCTCGGACAGTTCCCAGTCGGCCAGCACGATATCGTCGTTCACCCGGATCATGCCCCGACCCTATCGCCCCTTTTTCTTGGTGAAAATACTCGAAAGATCCGGGCCCTCTCGGCAGGTTTCCGGTTCGAAAACCGCCTGCCGGGTTACGGCCGTGCATTGGCGCGACCTCCAGGCGAAGCCCCCGCCCCGCCCGCCGCAGGCGCCCCGCCGTTAGGCGGGGACCCCGCTCGCCGCAGGCGGCCCGCGAGGGCAAAACCCATACCCCAGAATCGAAAAGGGCCACCCCTGGGGT
>JAGRMP010000282.1 GCA_020441225.1 Maritimibacter sp.
TGCCCGGCTCGCCCTTGACCAGCAGGGGGCGTTCCAGCGTGACCGCGGCACTGACCGCGATGCGCAGGTCATCGGTGGCGATGTAGCTGTCGGTGCCGTCGAACCGCATGGGCGCACTCCTCTGGTGGGCCTTTGGTAGGCGGGCGGCGGGGGCTTGTCCAGCCGGGCGGAGACCCGACGCAGGCGGGGGCGAGCCGACTTGGATTTGAAATGTTTGACGTTTCCCGATCGCGCGTGCCGCGGCGTCGGCCGGTGCGGCCGTGCGTCCACGGAGGCGTTTTCCCGGTCCGGCCGCGACGCTTTGGATAGTGACAACCCACAAGCGGTCCGTTAAATGGCAGCGCAGGAGGTAGGCCGGATGGTTGATTTTGCTGAACAGAACAACGTTGCCGGCGAGCACAAGGAGCCTGGGATGAAAGCCGAATTCTTCCTGCCGGAGGATTATCGCCCCGCCGAGGACGAGCCCTTCATGAACGAGCGCCAGACGGAATATTTTCGCCGCAAACTGCTCGCGTGGAAGGCCGATCTGCTGGACGATTCGAAGCACACGATCGAGGGGTTGCAGGACGGGACCCGCAATATCCCCGATATCGCCGACCGCGCCTCGGAAGAGACCGACCGGGCGCTGGAGCTCAGAACCCGCGACCGTCAGCGCAAACTGGTGGCCAAGATCGACCAGGCGCTGCGCCGGATCGACGAGGGCGAGTATGGCTATTGCGAGGAGACCGGCGAGCCGATCTCGCTCAAGCGCCTCGATGCCCGCCCGATCGCGACCCTGAGCCTCGAAGCGCAGGAACGTCACGAGCGCCGCGAAAAAGTGCACCGCGACGACTGATCCGCCCGCCGCCTGGGGCCGGATGACCGAAGACGACCGGAACCGGGGCGGCGACGTCCCGGTTTTTTGTTGGATCCTCTGGTGTTATCCGGACCTGGGCGATCCGGCCCGCACAAGCCCTGCAGTGGAGACAGACCATGTTGATCGGACAGGAGATCACCGTGCTCGGCGGCGGCATTGGCGGCTTCGCCGCCGCCGCGGCGCTTGCGAGCCGCGGCGCCCGGGTGCGGGTGCTGGAACAATCCGCCGAGATCACCGAGGTGGGCGCCGGGCTGCAGGTCTCGCCCAACGGGTTCGCGGTGCTCGACGCGCTCGGATTGGCGGAGGCGGCACGGACCCGGGCGATGCGGAGCCGCGCGGTGGTGCTGGCCGACGGGGTGTCGGGGCGCGAAGTGGCGCGGATGGACCTCGAGACCCTGCGCCCGGGCAAGGACTTCCTGCTGTTTCACCGCGCGGATCTCATCGACATCCTCGCCACCCGCGCGGTCGAGCTCGGGGTCGAGGTCGAGACCGGCGTGGAGGTGACCGGGGTCGAGATCGCCGAGGATCACGCCCGGCTCGAGATCGCCGGGCAGGGCGCGCGTGAGGTGCCGTTCCTGGTCGGGGCCGACGGGTTGCACTCGCGGCTTCGCAGCGTGCTCAATGGCCCGCGCAAGCCTTTCTTTACCGGTCAGGTTGCCTGGCGCGCGCTGGTGCCGGCTGTGGGGGGCGAGCGGGTCGAGGCGACGGTCTGGATGGGGCCGGGACGGCATATGGTGACCTACCCGCTGCGCCGGGGCGCGGTCATCAACATCGTCGCGGTCGAGGAGCGCAAGGCCTGGGCCGAGGAGGGCTGGCACCACCGCGACGACCCCCACAACCTGCGCCGCGCCTTCGAGCGTTTCGCAACCGCGCCGCGGACCCTGCTCGACCGGGTCGAGGAGGTGCATCTGTGGGGCCTGTTCCGCCACCCGGTGGCCGACCAGTGGCACCGGAGACCCGCCGTGATCCTGGGCGACGCGGCGCATCCGACGCTGCCGTTCATGGCGCAGGGGGCGGTGATGGCGCTGGAGGACGCCTGGGTGCTGGCGGATTCGCTCAGCCTCAGCGGGCTCGACGAGGGCCCGGCGCTCTACCAGGCGCGGCGGCGGCCCCGGGTGCAGCGGGTGATCGAGGAAGCGAACAAGAACGCGCGCAACTATCACCATTCGAACCCGCTCCTGCGCGGGATCGGCTTCGGCGCGCTGAGGGTGCTTGGCGGTCTGCGGCCGGGGGCGGTACTGGGCCATTACGACTGGATCTACGACCGCGACGTGACCCGGGAGTAGGGCGGGAAGCCGCTTCGAAGCGGCTTCGCAAGCGGTTTCGAAACCGCTTGGCCGCGGGCTCAGACCGGACCGAGCAGGCGGTCGACTTCGCGCCCGGGAATGGAATGCGACAGCACCGAGAAATCGCCCTCGTCGAACATCGCGCGGCCGGCATCGACGATCAGCCGGTGGGTGGCGCGGGCGAGCGATGAACCCAGCGAAAGCCGGGCCACCCCCAGCTTGGCGAAGGTGGCGCGGGACACCCGGGTGAAATCGCCCGCGACGAGGGCGTTGACCGGCAGGGTGGTCGCGGCGCAGATCCGCCCTTGGGCTTCCAGCGAGCCCGGCACGGGCACATAGAGGCAATCGGCCCCGGCGGCCTCGAAGCCCGCAAGCCGGGCCAGCGCTTCGTCGAGATCGTAGGCGCCGTGCATGACCCCGTCGGCGCGCGCCACCAGCACGAAATCGCGCGGCAGGGCGCGTGCCGCGGCGGCGGCGGCGCGGATGCGCTCGATGGCGAGGTCGCGCGGATAGGGCGTCTCGTCCGGCAGCGCGATGTCTTCGATCGAGATCCCTGCGAGACCGATCTCGGCCGCAAGACGAACGGTTTCGGCGACCGTGTCGGGGTCGTGACCGAAGCCGTTCTCGAAATCGCCCGAGACCGGGACATCGACCGCGGCCACGAGCGTTTGCGCGTGGGCGAGGGCTTCGTCGCGGGTGATATGCCCGAGGTCGGGGCGGCCAAGCGTGAAGGCGTGCGCCGCCGACGAGGTGGCAATGGCGGGGGCGCCGAGGGCGGCGAGCAGCTTCGCCGAGCCGGCGTCCCAGGCGTTGGCGAGAACGAAGGGGTCGCCGGGGCGGTGCAGGGCGCGGAAAGCTGCGCCGCGGTCACGCGAGGTGGCGGTGGGCATGGCGGGATCCTCTTCTCGTGGTGCGCGGGCGCGGTCGCGCCGGCATCCTTCGAGACTACCGGATTCGCCGGGTCGAGCCCGCGAAAAATGCCGACGCCGCGGGATGCGCCCCCAGATCGCGGGGCCTGCGGCGCCATGACCGCAAGAAATTGCGTCTGCCCCCTTTCCAATCCCCACCCCCCATGAGATAGGGAAGCGCCAAACGAAAGCTCCAAAGGAGGACCCCCATGGAGATTCGCGAGGCGCTTACCTTCGATGACGTTCTGCTGGTTCCGGCGGCAAGTTCCGTGCTGCCGTCGACGGCGGATACCCGCACCAAGGTCACCCGTGACATCACGATGAATATCCCGCTGCTTGCCGCCGCCATGGATACGGTGACGGAATCGCGTATGGCGATTGCCATGGCCCAGGCGGGCGGGATCGGGGTGATCCACAAGAACCTCGACGTCGAGGCGCAGGCGCGGGAAGTGCGGCGGGTAAAGCGCTTTGAGAGCGGGATCGTCTACAACCCGGTCACGCTCACCCCGGACCAGACGCTGGCGGATGCCAAGGCGTTGATCGAGCGGTACAATTTCACCGGTTTCCCGGTGATCGACGCGGCGGGCCATGTGGTGGGGATCGTCACCAACCGCGACATGCGCTTCGCGACCTCGGACGACACCCCGGTCAAGGCGATGATGACGCGTGAGAACCTGGCGATGCTGACCGAGCCCGCCGATCTCGAAGAAGCCAAGGCCATGATGCGGCAACGCCGGATCGAGAAGCTGCTGGTGACCGACGGCGACCGCAAGCTCACCGGCCTGCTTACGCTCAAGGACACCGAGCAGGCGGTCCTGAACCCGACCGCCTGCAAGGACCGGCTCGGGCGGCTCCGGGTCGCGGCGGCGACGAGCGTGGGCGAAGCGGGGTTCGAACGTTCCGAGGCGCTGATCGACGCCGGGGTCGATATCGTGGTCATCGACACCGCTCATGGGCATTCGCAGGGGGTGCTGGAGGCGGTCGAACGGGTCAAGAAGTTTTCCAACGAAGTCCAGGTGATCGCGGGCAATGTCGCGACCGGCGAGGCGACGCGGGCGCTGATCGATGCGGGTGCGGATGCCGTGAAGGTGGGCATCGGCCCGGGCTCGA
>JAGRMP010000283.1 GCA_020441225.1 Maritimibacter sp.
AGGTGGTGATCGAGGGCTGCGGGTCCAACGGTTGCGAATACATGACCGGCGGGGTGGCGGTGATCCTGGGCCAGATCGGCCAGAACTTCGGCGCCGGCATGACGGGGGGCATGGCCTATGTCTACGACCCCGACGGCAAGGCGCAGGAGTATATGAACATGGAAACCCTGGTGACCGTGCCGGTGACGGTCGATCACTGGGAGGACCAGCTCAGGACGTTGATCCTGCGCCATGCCGACGAGACCGGATCGACCCGGGCGCACAAGATCCTGCAGGACTGGGAGGCCGAGAAGCGCAACTTCCTGCAGGTCTGCCCGACCGAGATGTTGGCGCACCTGCCCGTGCCGCTGAGCCTGGAAGAGGCGGCGGTGCCGGCGGAGTAACCGGCGCGCGACGACCAGGTATGGGCGGCCCCGAGATCCGAACCGGGGCCGCCCTTTTCACGTTCAGACCGCGGCGAAACCGACCACGTAGTTGTGGCCGTAATGGGCGGCGCATTTCGGGCAGGTCGTATAGTAGAAATACACCTCGCCCTCCGGCTTGCCGTGATCGGCACTGATCGCCTTCATCTCGTCGTACCAGTGCCGGGCCTCGGCATAGGGTCCGTCGAAGACCCGGGTGCGGAAGTGGCCCGACATGTGCACCGTCTCTTCGCCCGGCACCTCGGCCGCGGCGGCGAAGAAATGTTCCGAAGTCCAGGCGCTGATATCCCGCGACAGAATGAAGAAGTCGTTGGGATCGAAGGCATTTGCCGCCTCCAGATGTTGTTGAACCCGTGGAAAAACCCGCCCGATGTCGATGGGCACATGGAAGACCGCGTGCGTCACGGCGCGCACGAACAGCTTGTCGTTGAACTTCAGGTCCAACCCGTCCCAGTTCTCCGCGTGGAAGCGGGGGCAGCAGCCGGTTTCGTTGTCGGTGAGATCGTAGAAGGGCAGGGAATCGTAAGGCATGGCGTCCTCCTTTCCGAAAGAAAGTATAGCATAACTTTCCCGGGATTTCCCGGGTGAGAAAGGCGCGCCGCCAGGTCGGTGCGGTCCCGATACGGAACCCAAAGCGCCGCCCGGCCGTTGTGTGCAAAAGGACCAATCGCAGGGGCTTTCCATGTCCGAACTGATCGTCATTGCTGCCGACACCCCCGAGGCCGCCTTCGAGTTGCGCGACAGGATCGCCGAGCAGGCGCGCGACTTTGCGGTCGAGGTCGAAGATATCGTTGTCGTTTCGCGTGCGGAGGACGACGCCGTTCGCCTCCACACCCGCACCAACACCGTTGCGATGCAGGCGCTCGGTGGCGGCGTCTGGGGCCTCGGGCTGGGTGCGGTTCTTCTCATGCCGCTCGTGGGCGCCGCCGTCGGCGCCGCGGCCGGGGCGCTTACGGGGCGCGCGCTGAACATCGGGATCGACGACGGCTTTCTCCACGAGATCGGGCGGGCGCTGGCACCCGGCAGCGCCGCGGTCGCGGTTCTCGCGCGGCGGGTGGATGCCTATCGCCTGGCCGCCATCGTCCGCACCCATGGCGGTGAGGTTCTACATGCCGCGTTGTCCGACGAGGTGGCCGACGCCATGCCGCCGCTCGTGACCGCCAAGACCCCGACCAAACGCGAGGTCCACGTGGCGGGATACGGCGACCAGCCGCCGCTTTGACGTGACCCTGCTTTGACTTGACCCGGGGCCCGCGGCTGGGGACAAGGAGCCATGGCACGGGCACGGCAGACAAGAGGCAGGCGGCGGGAGGTGGGGATCATGGCCGCCACCGGGCGTTTCGTCCGCCGCTGGCTGCTGCGCCTTGCGTTCCTCTTCGTTGTCCTCGTGGCGCTCGCCGTGGTGCTGTTCTCGGTCGTTAACCCGCCCACCACGCTCTACATGGCCGCGGAAAAGGCCCGACACGGCGGGATTAGACACACATGGGTGGCGTTCGACGAGATCGCACCGGTGATGGCCCGGTCGGTCGTGGCGGCGGAGGACGCGAATTTCTGCGCGCATTGGGGCTTCGACATGAACGCGATCCGCCAGGTGATCGCCGCCGGGGAACGGCGCGGCGCCTCGACGATCAGCCAGCAGGTGGTCAAGAACGTCTATCTCTGGCCGGAGCGCTCCTGGGTGCGCAAGGCGCTCGAGGCGCTGATCACGCCCGCGGTCGAGCTGGTCTGGTCGAAGCAGCGCATCCTCGAGGTCTATCTCAACGTCGCCGAGTTCGACACCGCGGTGTTCGGTGTCGAAGCGGCGGCGCAGCATCATTTCGGCGTGTCCGTCAGCGCGCTCACTGCGCGGCAGGCGGCCTATCTCGCCGCGGTGCTGCCCGATCCCAAGGGCCGCTCGGCGACCCGGCCGACCCCGTTCCTCGACCGTCGCGCCGCCAGTATCGCCGACGGGGCCGAGACCATTCGCCGCGACGGCCGTGCCGCCTGTTTCGAGGGGTGAGTCGCGCCGGATTTGACCGGGCCCGCGTTTCACGGCAAAACGCTTGGAGACAACGCGCGAGACCTCCCGCATGACCCGGCTCTATCACTTCCCGCTCTCCCCCTATTGCCGCAAGGTGCGGCTGTCGCTGGCCGAAAAGCGCATCGAGGTCGAGCTGATCGAGACCCGGTACTGGGAGAAAGCGCCCGAATTCCTGCGCCGCAACCCGGCGGGCAAGGTGCCGATCCTGAATATCGACGGCAAGACGCTCACCGAAAGCGCGGCGATCAACGAATATCTCGAAGAGCGCTACCCGACGCCGCCGCTGATGCCCAACAGCACCGATGGGCGCTACGAGGTGCGGCGGCTGGTGAGCTGGTTCGACGACAAGTTTCACAACGAGGTCACGGCCAACCTGCTCTACGAACGGGTGAACAAGAAGATCTCGGGCCAGGGTTACCCCGAGAGCGCCAAGATCAAGGCGGGCGCCAAGGCGATCAAATACCACATCGACTACATGGGGTGGCTGCTCGACATCCGCCGCTGGCTGGCGGGCGACGCGATGACGCTGGCCGATTTCGCCGCCGCTGCGCATCTCTCCGCGCTCGACTACATTTCCGACGTCGATTGGGACCGCAACGCCAACGTCCGCGAGTGGTATTCCAAGATCAAATCGCGGCCCGCTTTCCGTTCGCTGCTTGCCGACCAGATCCCCGGGTTTCCGCCGCCGCCGCATTATGCGGATCTGGATTTTTGACTGCAGCGCTCAAGGCCGAACTGATTGCCAAGGCCCACGAGGAAGGGTTCGCCGGGGTCGGCGTGACCCGGCCCGGTGCCGTGCCGGAGATTGCCGACCGTCTGGCGGCATTCGTCGCACGTGGCTGGCACGGCGACATGGGCTGGATGGGCGAACGGATGGGCTGGCGGGGCGACCCGACGGCGCTCTGGCCCGAGGCGCGCTCGGTCATCATGCTGGCCGAGATGTACACGCCCGACGAGGACCCGATGGCCGTGGTCGGGCGGCCCGATCGTGGCGCGATCAGCGTTTATGCCCGCAATAGAGACTATCATGACCTGGTCAAGAAGCGGCTCAAGCGAGTCGGGCGCTGGTTGATCGAGCGCGCGGGGGCGGACACAGAGATCAAGGTCTTCGTCGACACCGCGCCGGTCATGGAAAAGCCGCTCGCCGCGGCCGCGGGGCTCGGCTGGCAGGGCAAGCATACCAACCTGCTCAGCCGCGAACTGGGCAACTGGTTCTTTCTCGGTGCGATCTTCACCACGCTGGAGCTGCCGCCCGACGCGCCGGGGGTGGATCACTGCGGCTCCTGCACCGCCTGTCTCGACGCCTGCCCGACACAAGCCTTTCCGGCGCCGGGCCAGCTCGATGCGCGCCGCTGCATCAGCTACCTCACCATCGAACACAAGGGGGCGGTGGACGAAAGCCTGCGCCCGCTCATCGGCAACCGGATCTATGGCTGCGACGATTGCCTGGCCGCCTGCCCCTGGAACAAGTTCGCCGAAGCCGCGCAGGAGATCCGCTACGCGGTGCGCGACGATCTCGCGGCGCCGCGCCTTTCCGCGCTGGCCGCGCTCGACGATGCGTCATTTCGCTCCAAGTTTTCCGGCTCGCCGATCAAGCGGATCGGCCGCGCGCGGTTCCTGCGCAATGTCGCTTATGCAATCGGGAATTCCGGGGAAACGGCCCTCCGTCCGGCCGTGGCGGCGCTGGTGTCCGATCCCGACCCGGTGCTCGCCGATGCGGCCCGCTGGGCTGTCGCAAGACTTCGGGAGTAGATTGCCGGGCAAGCGCCTGCACGGCGAACCTGCCAGTGCTCCGTGCCCGAGCCGCTGAGGCGGTTGGGTTATCTGCGCAGACCGGCAGACCCGGTTCAATACATCCGGTAGGCATCGACCGCGGCCGCGATCCCCTCGGCGGCGTGGGTGGTCGGATAGGGGCCGAGAACCGATTTTCCGATGACATAGGTCACCTGCGCCGGTCCGTTCGTGTCGCGAAACACCAGGCGCGCTTCGACCCCTTTCGCGGCGAAGGCGGCGGTGAGGTCGCGGGCGAGCTGTCGGCGCGCCGGGCTTTCGGCATTGGACCCGGGCCAATCGACATAGGCGACCAGGTCGGCGCCGATGCCGGCGACGCCGTAGTCACGCAACGCCTCGCGGGTCACGGCGAGCGGGCGCATGTTGGGGTCGCGCGAAATCTTGTACCAGCCGAGCGCCAGGGCGGTCGGCAAGACGATCACCAGGATGAGCGCGATAACGAAAAACAGGTTGCGGCGGGTCTGGAGCATGGGGTTTCCCCGGGGGCAAAGGCTGGGGCGCAGTCTACGCCCAACCGGTTACCGAAGGGTGAAACCCGCCATTCCCCCGGGTCAGCTGCGAACCAGCGCCTCGTAGGCTTCGGCGATCTCGCGGGTGAGCGCGCCGACCTCGAAGGTGTAGTTCCCGATCGACCCCACGGGGGTGACTTCCGCCGCCGAGCCGGTCAGCCAGCATTGCTCGAAGCCCTCCATCTCCTCGGGCATGATGTGGCGTTCATGCACGGTGATGCCGCGGTCCTTGAGCATGCCGATGACGGTTTGCCGGGTAAGGCCGTTGAGGATCGCGTCGGGCAGCGGGGTGTGGACCTCGCCGTCCTTGACAAAGAACACATTCGCCCCGGTCGCCTCGGCCACGTAGCCGCGATAGTCGAAGAAGATCGCGTCCGAGCAGCCCTTTGCCTCGGCGGCGTGTTTCGACATGGTGCAGATCATGTAGAGGCCGGCTGCCTTGGCCGAGGTGGGGATGGTTTCCGGGCTCGGCCGTTTCCATTTCGAGATGTCGAGCTTTGCGCCCTTGAACTTGGCATCGCCGTAGTAATTGCCCCATTCCCACGCGGCCACCGCCATGCGGACCGGGTTGCGCGCAGACGAGACACCCATGTCGGGACCGGCGCCGCGGAAGGCGACGGCACGCACGTAGGCGTCGGTCAGACCGTTGGCCGCCAGGACCGCCTGTTTCGCCGCTTCGATCTGGTCGACGGTCCAGGGGATTTCCATGTCCAGCAATTCGCCGGAGCGCAGCAGCCGTTCGGAATGTTTCCGCGACAGGAAGATCTTGCCGCCATAGGCCCGCTCGCCCTCGAACACCGACGAGGCATAATGCATCGCATGGGTCAGGATGTGCACGTTGGCGTCGCGCCACTCCACCAGCTTGCCATCCAACCAGATCTTTCCATCGCGGTCGTCGTAGCTACCAGCCATCGGTTTTCTCCTTCCAGATCGGCGTGATCTTTTCATTTGTTGCGCACTTTAGGTCCGCATCGGACCGAATATTGCGCAGATTTCGATGCTGGCTAACAGTTGAGTCTTGGAATGTCAACAAGACTGACATAAAAACGGACCTGTAACATTCGACGTGATCTCGGGAGGTGAGCGGCAGATGAACGATCAGATCGGAGGGGGCGGGCCGCAGCTTCTGTTTCTCACCGACGAGCAGCTGCGCAAAGGGATCGAGGCGATGTATTTCGCCTATCGCGGGTTCACCGCCGATCCCGACCGGATCCTCGAGCAGCGGGGCTATGGACGGGCGCATCACCGGGCGCTGCATTTCATCCACCGTTCGCCGGGTACAACCGTCAACAACCTCTTGTCGATACTGGGCGTGACGAAACAATCGCTGAACCGGGTGCTGCGGACGCTGATCGAGGAGGGGCTGGTCGAAGCGCGGGTGGGGGCGCGGGACAAACGGGAACGGCACCTGCACCTGACGGCCGAAGGCGCGGCGCTGGAGCGGGACCTTTCGGAAGTTCAGCGGGAGCGGATGCGCGGTGCCTACCGGGAGGTCGGGCCGGAGGCGGTCAGGGGATTCCGGATGGTGCTGGAGGCGATGATGGATCCGGACATGCGCCGGCATTTCAACCGCCTCAAGGAGCCTGAAGAATGATCCTCGAAGCGCCCGCCCACCTGCTTGTGGTCGATACCGACGAACGGCTGCGGGACCTTCTGCGCGGCTATCTCAAGGGCCAGGGATTCCTGGTCAGCGCGGCGCGGGACGGCGACCATGCCCGCAGCCTGCTGTCGGGGCTGGAATTCGACCTCGTGGTGCTGGACGCACGGCTGCCCGATATCCGGGGGCTGTGCGAAGACATCGCGGCGGCGAAACTGCTGCTGACCGGGCGGGGGCAGCCGGTGCCGGCCGCCGAGGTCGAAGCGCTGGAAAAACCCTTCGAGCCGACGGAGCTGTGCCGGCGGATCAACACCATCCTCGACCGCCGTCCGCCGGTCGAGTTGCCGGGGCCGAAGGTGGCGCGGATGGGACCGCTCAGCTTCGATCTCGAAACCGGCCAGCTCAAGCGCGACGGCGAAGCGGTGAGGCTCACCGCGACCGAGGTGCAGCTGATGCGGATCTTTGCGGGCCAGCCCGGCGAGAGCATCGGGCGGGGCGAGCTGGTGGCCCGGCTGGGCCGCGAGGGGCTGCAGGCCAAGGCGCGGGCCGTGGATGTGCAGATCACCCGGCTGAGGCGCAAGCTCGAAGACGATCCGCGGTCGCCGAAATACCTCCAGACGGTGCGCGGTGCGGGCTACATGCTTGTGGTCGACTGAGCCCGCTCCGGTCGGTGTGCGAGGGGTGTGCGAGCTCGCACACCCTATCAAGTGATTGATAATATTACTGATAGCGCTAACTGGCTTTTGCCATTGATCCAACGCAGTGACATGGCCCTTGCGCCCCCCCCCGGAGGGGCTGCGCCGAGCCCGTCACCCGTCAAATTCGGCCAGGTCGGCGCGGATGTCGTTGCGCAGGCGCTCGATCTCGTCGGGGTTTGCATCGAACCATTCCCGGAAGCGCTGGTAGCCGACCAGGTTGACCGCGGCGCGTTCCCGGGTTTTGAGCGCGCGGAACTCTTCCGGGGTCACCCCCGGCACGAAGGCCAGTTTGACCCGGTCGAAAACATGCCCGCAGGCCACCGCTTCCTCGAACCCGAGCGGTCGCTGCGCCGCGACGTCGGAGCAGAAGATGTAGATGCGCAGATCCGCCGGGTCTGGAGAGCCGTAAGGTTCCGATTGCGCGGGCAGTGCGGACAGAGCGGAAACGAGAAGGCCGGTGGAGATCAATTTGGTCAAGAGTCTGGTCCTTTTGTGCTAAGCTCAGACCGACGCCGACAATCATGAGTGATGTGGTCGATGCGGTGCGGTCGGGTGCGGATGCAGGTCCAGAACGCGAAACCGGGACGTTTCATGCAAATGAGAAGACATGAAATCTTCTGAACTCCGCCTCGGCAGGTTCCTTTTCCAGCCGGAGACGGGACGGCTTGCCGACGGGTCGGGCGCGCGGGTCGAGCGGCGCCACCAGGCGATGGAAGTGCTGCAGGTGCTGGCCGAATACCCCAATGCCGTGGTTGAACGGGACCGGCTCCTCGACCGGGTCTGGCAGAACCGGCAAGGCGCCGAGGAGGGCCTTGTGCAATGCGTCGCCGAGATCCGGCGCGTGTTGGGCGACACCGGCAAGAGCATCGTCGAAACCATCCCGCGCAAGGGGTACCGGCTGGTTGCTTCACCCGCGTCATCGGGCCCCGGTCTGGTCGGGCGGGCGCTCGCCCTGTTCGTCCTGGCCGTGGTTCTGATCGGATCGGCGGTGGCCTGGCGGGTGTGGCTGTGGGACGCGGGCGGGCCGGTGGAGCGACCGGTGGTTGCGGTCCTGCCGTTCGAAACCCTCGACCCCGGCGACGAGACCGCAGGGATTGCCGACGCGGTCGGAGACACCATCATCAGTTCGCTGGCCGCCTATTCCGAATTCGACACGATAGCGCGGCAATCGAGCTATCGCTTCCGCAACTCCGAGCAGAGCGTGGTCGAGATCGGTGAAGCGCTGGGCGCGGATTACCTGGTGCAGGGGAGCCAGCAGCTCGTGGACCGTACCCTGCGCCTGTCGGTGCAATTGATCGACGCCGCGGACCAGACACTCGAGATGGTCGACACGTTCGAAATCGCGCTCGGGGACATGTTTGAAGCGAACGAGGAGATCGCCCACAGGATCGCCAACACGGTGAGCGGATCGGTTCTGAACCTGCATGCGCGCAATGCAAGCCGGGACGGCGCGGTGGATGCGCTGATCCTCGACAATCGCGCGCGGATGTTGTTTCAGTCCGGCCCGTCGCGGGAAAAGTGGCTGGCGTCGCTGGAGATGTCCGATGAGGCGATCCGGTCCTACCCGGACGCGGAATGGGGCTATGTGGGTAAGGCGTTGATGTTGCGGACGGGAGTACGGTTCGGCTGGGACCAGGGCGCCGCGGACGCGGTACTGGACGAGGCGGAACAGGCGGCGCGGCGTGCCATACAGATCAACCCGACCAATTACCTTTCGCACTTTGCGCTTGGCCGGGTGCTGATGCAACGCGGCGAGATCCGCGATTCCATTTCCGCGCTGAGCCGGGCGGCCGAGCTGAACCCGTCTTCGGCCATGGTGCTGAACGGGCTTGGGCAGAGCTACATCTACGCCGATGACAGCGAGGCGCTGATGCGCACAGTCGCGCGGGTGCGCGTGATCGACCCGTTGCCCGGTACGTTGACGCTCTGGGTGCGGGCCTGGGCGGAATGGCAGACGGGCGATTGCGAAGCGGCAAAAGCCAGCGTCGGCGCGATGACCAACGTGCCGCTGGAAGCCAACAAGCTGAGGGCCGTGATCGAGATCTGTGTCGGCAATACCGAAGCCGCCGAGGCGGAGATTGCCGAATTCCTCGCGCGCAATCCTGATTGGACTCTTGCGCGCGAAGTCGCGGCGAACGCCGTGAATTGGAGCGCCGACGGGCCGCGCGACCGCTGGCTCGCGGCGCTGGCTGAAGCGGGGGTGCCGGAATAGCGCCCGGGTGCGGTGATCGGGCGCCGTGATCGGGCGCGATGCGCGAGGGCGCCCGCCGAGGCAAAACCGCTGACCCCTGAACCGCTCCCTTGGCACCGCCTGCCGAAAGGCGCATGGTCCGGCCATGACGACAGCACTCTACACCCACCCCGACGGACTTCTTCATGTCAATCCGCCCGGGCACCCCGAACAGGTGGCCCGGCTCAAGGCGATCGCGGCGGCGCTGGCGGCCCCGGGCTTCGACGCGCTCGACCGGCGCGAGGCGCCTTTGGGTGCCGTCGAGGCCATCGCCCGGGCGCATCCGGCGGAGTACATCGATCTCCTGCGCGACAATGTCCCCGACGAGGGCTGGGTGCAGATCGATGCCGACACGTCGATGAGCCCGGGGTCGTGGAATGCCGCGCTGAGAGGCGTGGGCGGGATGACCGCCGCTATCGACGCGGTTATGGCGGGTGAGGTCACCAATGCCTTTGTCGCGATGCGGCCGCCGGGGCATCATGCCGAGCGGGGGCGGGCGATGGGCTTTTGCCTGTTCGCCAACGCCGCCATCGGGGCGCTGCATGCGCTGGAGGTGCATGGGCTCGCCCGCGTCGCGGTGCTGGATTTCGACGTGCATCACGGCAACGGCACCCAGGATGTGCTGTGGAGCGAGAACCGGGTGCGGTTCGCCTCGAGCCACCAGATGCCGCTTTATCCGGGCACCGGGGCGGCGCATGAGCAGGGAGCGTACCTGCAGGTGAAGAACGTGCCGCTGGCCTCTGGGACGGGCACGCGCGAGATGCAGGCGGCCTGGGACGGGGAGATATTCCCCTGGATTAGAGACTGGTCGCCGGAGTTGATCATCGTCTCGGCCGGGTTCGACGCCGACAGCCGCGACCCGCTCGCGGGGCTGCACTGGACGACGGAGGATTTCGGCTGGATCACCGAGCGGATCTGCGACGTGGCGGAAGAATGCTGCGGCGGTCGTCTGGTCTCGACCCTCGAGGGGGGATATGATCTCGACGCGCTGGCCGAGGGCGTCGGCCTGCACGTGGAAATCTTGATGGGGAGAGGCGCATGACCGAGAAGCCGGTGGACGAGATGAGCTTTGAGGAAGCGATGGCGGAGCTCGAAGCGGTGGTCGGCCAGCTCGAACGCGGCGAGGTGGCGCTGGACCAGTCGATTGCGCTTTACGAACGCGGGGCGGCGCTCAAGGCGCGCTGCGAGGTGAAGCTGCGCGAGGCCGAGGAGAAGGTCGCCCAGATCACCCTCGACGCGAATGGGGCGCCGACCGGAACGACGCCGGTCGAAGGGCTCTGACGATGTTTGCCGAACGCCTGGCCGAGACCTCGGCGGCGGCGCGCGCCTGCCTGGTCGAAGCGCTGCCCCGGAGCGGGCCGATGGCCGAGCCGATGCGCTACGCGGTGAGCGGCGGCAAGGGGCTGCGCGGGTTCCTGGTGCTCGAAGGCGCGGCGATGTTCGGCGTGCCGACGAGCGCGGCGCGGTTTCCCGCCGCGGCGGTCGAAGCGATCCATGCCTACAGCCTGGTGCATGACGACATGCCCGCGATGGACGACGACGATTTGCGCCGCGGCCAGCCGACGGTGCACAGGAAATACGACGAGGCGACGGCGATCCTGGTGGGCGACGCGCTGCAATCGGTGGCCTTCGAACTGGTGACCGCGCCGGAGACCGGCCCGGCGGAGGTGCGCGCGGCGCTGGCGCGCACGCTCGCGCAGGCGGCGGGGGCCCGCGGCATGGTGCTGGGCCAGGCGCTGGACATCGCCGCCGAAACAGCCGCCGAACCGCTCACGCTCGACCAGATCATCGCGCTGCAGGCGGGCAAGACCGGGGCGCTGATCCGCTGGTCGGCGGCGGCCGGCGCGCTGATGGCAGGCGAAGACCCGGCGCCGCTCACCCGCTACGGCGCGGCGCTGGGGCTGGCCTTCCAGATCGCTGACGACGTGCTCGACGTGGAGGGCGACGCCACCACGGTCGGCAAGGCTGTGGGCAAGGACGCCGAGGCGGGCAAGGCGACCTTCGTGTCGCTCCTGGGCCTCGAAGCGGCAAAATCCCGCGCAGCGGAACTGGTCAAAGAAGCGGAAGATGCGCTCAAACCCTATGGGACAAGGGCGGATGTCTTGCGGG
>JAGRMP010000284.1 GCA_020441225.1 Maritimibacter sp.
ATCGGCGCCGGCGGCATCGAGCGCGTCGTCGACATCAAGCTCGCCAAGGACGAGCAGGAGATGTTCGACAAGTCGGTCGATGCGGTGAAAGGCCTGGTCGAAGCCTGCAAGGGGATCGACCCGACGCTCGCCTGACGCCTGCAGATCGTTTTCGGAAAGGCCCGCCGGTCCGGCGGGCCTTTTTCATGCCTGGCGCCGACCGGGTGCGGGCGAAGCCATCCCGGCGCGCAGCTCCGCATCGAAGGCGGCGGGCGAGAGATCGACGGTGAGGCCGGGAAACTGGCGCGCGATTGCGCCCGCGATATCCAGCCCGGTATCGATCAGCCAGCCCCGGTGGCGCAGGCGGTCGGCGATAGGGCCGGGCAGGAGGCGCAACCGGTCATGAAACGCCAGCAGGGCGTCGGTGTCCGCGCCGAGATCGCGGGCGTGGCGGAGCTGGTTGTGGCGCAACGCGCCGGAGCCATAGGCCCGCACGTCGAGAATATCGTTCGCCAGATGCCGTTGCATCTTGAGCGCCCAATGCAGCCGCGTCAGCCCGTCGAAATGGCACAGCCGCATGGTTTCGGAGGTCTGCACCCTGGCCTTGTCGGCACGGGGCCAGTGGATGCCGGCGATCGGTCCCTGCCGGGCGCGCAGGGCGGATTTGCCCAGGGCATGGGCGATCAGGCCGGTCGAGGTGAACTGCGTGGTGAAGGCGCCGCGCAGCCGCCTGAGCGCGCGGGGTTTCGGGACGGGCAGGGCGGCGGGCCCGTCGAAGATGGTGTCGCGCGGCGCGCCCTCGACGAAGACCCGCTCACCGTTTGCGATCCGCAGGCCGAGGATTTCGTCGGGCACCGCCGCCAGGGCGGGAGCGGGATTGTCGCTGATGAGAAACTCGTCAGCGTCGAGGTGCAGGAGCCAGTCGGTGTCGGTGACCGAAAGCGCGTGATTGGCCAGGACGATCTGACGGCGGTTGATCCGCCTGGGCTTGTGCTGGCCCAGAGTTGCGCGGCAGAAATCCTCGGTGAC
Source organism: Maritimibacter sp. (assembly GCA_020441225.1). The sequence goes on from JAGRMP010000284.1 coordinate 1,009, forward strand.
ATCCGTCAGGACGAGGCGGTCGTCGCCGCCGACCATGGCGCGCAGGGCCGGGTTCGGGCGGTCGAGATAGAGGTGGATCCGTGCCGCGCCGAGATCGAGGTGATGCGCGGCGAAGGCGACGAGCAGCGCGGCGGGCTCCGCAACCGTTGCGACCACGCCCCAGTGTGTGCCCCGGTGCGGGCCCCGGCCTGGGCCCGAGTCTGGGCCCGCGTCTGGGCCTGCGTCTGGACCCGCGTCTGGGCTTGTGCTTTGTCTCACGGAGTCCTCGATTTTCCGGTGCCTGCGACGTTTCTCGCTGCGCGCCCGCGCCCAGTTTGTCACAGGTACGCGCGCCGCGACAGGCCCGGTTTGCGGGGGCGAGTCGATGTTAGCGCCGCGACAGCCTGCCGCAGTTGGAGCAATGTGATCACGAAATTTGGGGTGTGATCACAAATGTCGGGTTTCCGCCGGAAATCGCCTCCGGTTTCAAGATTTTCGTTTCTCCGTCTGGCCGGCTGTGTCATGAGCGTGACAATCGCAAGCAGACGGGTAGACCCATGAACATCCATGAATACCAGGCGAAGGCGCTCCTTCGCACCTACGGCGCCCCGGTTTCCGACGGCCGTGTCGTGCTGAAGGCCGACGAGGCCAAGACCAAGGCCAGCGAGCTCGACGGGCCGCTCTGGGTCGTCAAGGCGCAGATCCATGCCGGCGGCCGCGGCAAGGGCTCGTTCAAGGAAGCGGAAGCGGGCGACAAGGGCGGCGTGCGTCTCGCCAAGTCGGTCGAAGAGGCGGCGGAAGAAGCCAAGAAGATGCTCGGCCGCACGCTGGTCACGCACCAGACCGGCCCCGCCGGCAAGC
>JAGRMP010000285.1:0-1636 GCA_020441225.1 Maritimibacter sp.
TCAGGCTTTCCTTCACCCCGAACACCGCGTCGCTGTCGAGATAGGGATCGCCCTCGGGGAAGATGTGGGTCACCAGCGTCTCGTAGCCCGGCGCCTGCACGATGTAATGGATATGCGCGGGCCGCATCGCGTGGCGCCCCATGGCGTTGAGCAACAACCCCACCGGCCCGTCGGTCGGGATCGAATAGGGAAGCGGCTTCACCGTGACGAACTCGTAACTGCCGTCCGCCTGCGCGGTGAACAGACCGCGCATGTTCATGTCGGGCTGCTCGCCGGGCTGCTGGACATCGTAGAACCCGTCGTCGTTGGTCTGCCAGACGTCGATCTTCGCGCCCGGGATCGGGGTGCCGTCCTCGTCGAGCACCCGGCCGCGCACGATGCAGGGCTTGCCCTTGCCGTCGAGGCAGATCGAGGCGCCGTTCTCGCGCTCCGGCGCGCCCGAGACGTGGAAGGGGCCGAGCACGGTGTTTTCGGTCGCGCCGCCCGGACGGCGGTGGTTGATCGCGTCGACCAGCATCGAGACGCCGAGCGTGTCGGAGGCGAGGATCCATTCCTGCCGCTTGTCGTCGCAGATCTGGCCGGTGGCGGTCAGAAAGCCGATGGCCTGCTCCCATTCCGCCATCGTCGGCTCGACCTCCTTCACGAAGGCATGCAGATGGTGCACGGCGCTTCCTATGACCTCGCGAAACCGCGGATCGACGTCCGGCGCGAGCCGCGCCAGTACCTGTTCCTCGGATGTATCTTCGGTGAAATAGCTCATACGGTCCTCCCGGCTATTCGTGTCACTCTTGTTCGCGCGTATCCGTTGTGTCTGTTGCGCCGACGACGACGAGCTGGCGGCGCACCGGGAAGAGCTGGAGGTCGTAGCGTTCCGAAATCAAACCCCAGATCCCGCGGGGCGCGATCAGCATGGTCACCACCGCGATGCCGCCGAGCAGGATCATGTACCAGGCGCCCCAGTCGGCCGCGAGTTCACGCAGCAGGAAGAAGACGACGACGCCGATGATCGGTCCCTCGATCGAGCCGATGCCGCCGATCACCACGATGAAGATCACGAGCGCGGTCCAGTCGTTGACCGAAAACGCCGCGTCGGGGGAAATCCGGAGCTTTTGCAGGAAGATCAGCGCGCCGATGAGCCCGGTCATGCCGGCGGTGGCGATGTAGACCACGAGCTTGGTGCGCCAGGTCTCGACGCCGAGGCTCTCCGACGCATCCTCGCTGTCGCGGATCGCGGTCATGGCGAGCCCCCAGCGTGAGCGCAGGAGCAGATAGACCATGGCGATGGAGCCGAGCGCGAGGCCGAGCGCCAGCCAGTAGACCAGCGCCTCGCGCGCGGCGACATTGGCCGCCATGTCGCGCACGATGGTGGCGGGCAGCGACAGGCCCGAGCCGCCGCCGAGCGCGCTCACCTGGGCAAAGCCGAGCCGGAAGACCTCGGCGATCACCCAGGTGCCGATGGCGAAATAGGCGCCCTGCAGGCGGAAGGCGACGAGCGCGGTCGGGATCGCCACGAGCGCCGCGACCGCGCCGGCAAGGAACAGCCCCGCCACCGGATGCACACCGGCGAAGATCGCCAGCGCGAAGAGCACGTAGCCGCCGAGCCCGACGAAGGCCTGCTGGCCGATGGACACGAGCC
>JAGRMP010000285.1:1658-15184 GCA_020441225.1 Maritimibacter sp.
GCAGGCTCCACATCTGGGCGAGGCCGACATAGGTGAAGATCTCGACCAGCATCCGCATGTCGCCCCGCCCGGCCCACCAGGGCGCGGCGGCCAGCAGGACGACGGCAACGAGGCCGAGGCTCATGGCGATCTTCGACGCCCGGGTCGAGCGGTGAACCTGATAGGTCTTGGTCACGGGTTCAGACATGGGATCAGCCCTTCATCTTCGGAAACAGGCCCTGGGGCCGGATGACCAGCACGATCAGAAAGGCAATGTGACCGGCAAGGATCTGGAAACCGGGGTCGATCTGCGCGCCGATGGCCTGGCTGACGCCGAGGATGATGCCGCCCGCGAGCGTGCCCCAGAGGTTGCCCAGGCCCCCGATGATGACCGCTTCGAAGGCGAAGAGCAGCCGCACCGGGCCGACCGCCGGGTCGAAATTGGTCCGCATCGCGAGGTAGACCCCGGCGATGCCCACCACGGCCGAAGCGATGGCGGTGGCGATGGCGAAGACCTTGGCGTTGTCCGCCCCCATCAGCCGCACGGTGTCGGCGTCGTCCGAGGTGGCGCGCAGCACCCGGCCGAGCGAGGTGCGGTAGAAAAAGGCCTGCAGGCCCCCGATCACCGCGAGCGCCGAAAGGAAGATCAGGAGCGGCATCACCCCGATGGACAGCCCGCCGCCGATCTTGATCGACGCGGTCTCGAGCCAGCCCGCCTGGAGCTTCTGGCTGTCGGCCGAAAAGACCTCGAGCAGCACGTTCTGAATGATGACCGAGAAGCCGAAAGTCACCAGGATCGGCGGCAGGATGTCCGCGCCGAGGGTCCGGTTGAGCAGGAGCTTCTGGCCGAGATAGCCGACCCCTGCCATGCCCGGCACCACGACCAGCAGCGTCCACATCGGGTGCACGCCGGTGAGCCCGACCACGATCATCGCCGCATAGGCCGCGACCACGATGAAATCGCCATGCGCGAGGTTGACGAAGCGCATCACCCCGAACATCAGGCTCAGCCCCGAGGCGAACAGCGCATAGAGCCCGCCCAGGAGGATCCCCTGGAGTACCGCGTTGACCCAATCCATCAGGCCGCCTCCCCGTCGTCGATATGGTCTTCGATCCCGAAGTACGCCGCCGAGATCTGCTCGCGGGTCAGCTCACCCGGTCGCCCTGTGAGCGAGACCCGGCCTTCCTGAAAGCAATAGACCCGGTCGGCGACGGCCATCGCCTGGGTCACGTCCTGTTCCACCACGATCATGGTGCAGCCATGCGATTTGATCTTGGGCACCGCCTCGTAGATGTCCTTGATGATGATCGGCGCGAGGCCGAGGCTGATCTCGTCGCACAGAAGCAGCTTGGGGTTCGACATCAGCGCGCGCCCGATGGCCACCATCTGCTGTTGCCCGCCCGAGAGCGCGGTGCCGCCGTGGTGGCGGCGCTCGGCGAGGATCGGGAACAGATCGTAGACCGCATCGAGCGTCCATTCCTTGCCCGACCGGCCAAAGCCGCCGATCAGCAGGTTTTCCTCGACGGTGAGCGAGGGAAACAACTTGCGCCCCTCGGGCACCATCGCAAGGCCGGACCGCACCAGTTCATGCGCCGGGGCCTCGCCCACGTCCTTGCCCAGGAACCGGATGTCCTGCCCCGGGGTCTTGAGCATCCCCGTGATCGACCGGAGGAAGGTCGACTTGCCGGCGCCGTTGGAGCCGATGATGGCCACGGTCTCGCCGGCGTTGATCTCGAAGTCGATCCCGAACAGGGCCTGGAAATCGCCGTAGAACGCTTCCAGCCCGCGGGTCGACAGAACCGGTTCAGCCATCGCCTTCAATCCCGTCCGCTTCAATTCCCATGTAGATCTGCCGCACCTCGGCCGAGGCCATCACTTCGCGCGGATCGCCCTCGGCGATCTTGGCGCCGAAGTTGATGACGATCAGCCGGTCGACCACGGCGAGCAGCGCATGGACCACGTGTTCGATCCAGATGATCGACACGCCGCTGGCGTGGATCTCCTTGATCGTTTTCACGAGGTCATGGCACTCGTGTTCGGTGAGCCCGCCCGCGATCTCGTCGAGCAGGAGCAGCTTGGGCCGCGTCGCGAGTGCCCGCGCCATCTCCAGCCGCTTGCGTTCGAGCAGCGTCAGGCTGCCCGCGCGTTTGTTGGCCTTGCCGATCAGGCCGGTCTGTTCCAGCACATGGGCGCAGTGTTCGTAGCCTTCGCGCTCACCCATCCCCTCGCCGAACGCGCTGCCGACCAGCAGGTTCTCGAACACGGTCATGCCGGCGAAAGGATGCGGGATCTGGTACGACCGCCCGATGCCCAGCCGGCAACGCCGCGCGGCGTTCTGGCCGGTCACCTCGCGCCCGGCGTAATAGACCTGGCCCGCATTGGGCCGCACGCCGCCGGCGATGATGTTGAACATCGTGCTCTTGCCGGCGCCGTTCGGCCCGATCACGCCCAGCGCCTCGCCCTCGGCGACCGAGAGAGACAGATCGTCGGTGACGGTCAGCGAGCCATAGGCTTTCGACACGTTTTCGAGCCGCAATATTTCCTGCATCTCTCTCACTCGTTTGTGCACGGGGCCAGCCCGGACCTGCCCGGCCGGCCCCGCGTTTGCCTCAGGAAATCGCTTCCATCTCACCGCTCGTCGGGATGTCCGGCGCGTTGCCGTTGGCGGTGACGACGATCTCGTATTTGAAGTCGCCGCCGAGCCGCCACTGGCCGCCGACCAGCGGCGTCTTGGACACGTTGGGCACCGGGCCGGTCTGGAAGTTAACCGGACCCACGACGGTGTTGATGTTGGTCTCGGCCAGCGCATCGGTGACCTTTTCCGGATCCATCGGATCGCCCGAGCGGGTCAGCGCGTCGGCCGCCACTTCGAACAGCGCGTGGGCGAAGCCGATCGGCTGGGTCCACTGCCGGCCGGTCGCCTCCGTGTAGCCCGCCGCGAGCGCGGCAGCGCTGTCGCCGGTCAGCGACGACGAGAACGGGTGCGATGGCGTCCACCAGACCTCGGACGAGAGGTTGTTGCCGGCGTCGCCCAGCGCTTCGACCGCGACCGGGAACAGGATCGCCTTGCCCATCGAGGCCACTTTCGGGTTGAAGCCCTGCTGCTTGGCCTGGTTCCAGAAGGTGGTGAAGTCGGGCGGGATCATCACGCCGGTGACGATCTGGGCGTCGGCCGCCTTGAAGGCCGAGATCTGGGCCGAGAAATCGTCCGACATGTTCTGGTAGCGGCCCGGATCGGTGAGCGTGTAGCCCTGTTCGGCGAGCGGTTTCGGGAAGCCGAGCTCCGGGTCGCCCCAGGCATTGCCGTCGCCGTCGTTGGGGAACAGACCGCCGACCGACTTGTTGGTCTCGACCTTACCCCACATCTCGGTGAAGACCGCGATCACGTCCTCGAGCCCCCAGAAGAAGTTGTAGGTGTAGCGGAAACCCTCGGCCGGGTTGCCGCCGCGGGTGAAGAACCACGGCTGCCACGGCGCCACGGTCGAGATGCAGGGGATGCCGTTCACTTCGCACTGGTCGGCGACCGGGTTGGTGGTCTCGGGCGTCGAGGACACCACGATGATGTTGACCCCGTCATCGAGGATCAGCTCGGCGGCCACATCCGCGGCGCGGTTCGGGTTGGACTGGCTGTCCTTCACGATCACCTCGACGCCATAGGTGGTGCCGTCGATGGTCAGGCCCTCGCCGAAGACCGCGTTGATGCCGGCGATGATGTAGTCATCGCTCTCGGCAAAGCCCGCGAGCGGCCCGGTCTTGGGGCTCACGAAGCCGATCTTGATGACACCGCCCTGGGCGTTGGCCATCCGGGTGAAGCCGAGGGTCGACACCAGCGTGGCGCTGGCGACGCCGGTCCGGAGCAACCCGCGGCGGGTGAGAAGTCCTTGGTGTTTCGTCATGATATCCTCCCTGGATGCGACGTTAGGGTTGGCGGCCTTCAAGAGCTGCCTGGAGCATCTCGAGCACCCCTTCACGGGTCACGGGACGCGGATTGTAATACGGGTTCTGCACCGCGATATCGGCGGCGCGTTCAATCTCGGCGGTACCAAGGCCCATCTCGGCGAGCGAGGCCTTGCGCCCGACGGCGCGCATGAGGTCGTAAAGCCCTTCGGCCGGATCCTTGCCGCCCAGCGCGCGCGAGATCGCCGCCATCGCTTCGGGCGCGGCCTCGCGGTTGTAGGCGGCGGAATAGGGGATCATCAGGCAGTGCACGTCGGCATGGTTCAGATCGAACGAGCCGCCGAGCGTGTGGCAGATCTTGTGGTGGATCGCCATGCCGACCGAGCCGAGGCAGGTGCCCGCGAGCCAGGCGCCGTAAAGTGCCTTTTCGCGCGCCGCCATGTCTTTGCCGTCGGCCAGCAGCCCCGGCAGCGCCTCAGCGATCGCCCGGATGCTTTCCTCGGCCATCAGCGAAATGACCGGGTTGGCGTCTTCGGCATAGAGCGCCTCGACCGCATGGGCGATGGCGTTCATCCCGGAGGGACCGGAGATGAAGTCGGGCAGCGTCACCGTCAGCTCGGGGTCGTAGATCACCGTTTCGGGCAGCACCTTGGGCGAGCGCAGCGTGGTCTTGAGCCCGTTCTCGGTCTGGCCGAGGATCGGGGTCATCTCGGAACCGGCATAGGTCGTCGGCACCACCACCTGCGGCAGATCGGTGCGGTAGGCGATGGCCTTGCCGAGCCCAATGGTCGAGCCGCCGCCGACCGCAAGGATACCGTCGCAGTTCATCTGCCGGGCCTGGTGCATCGCGGCTTCGGTCACCTGCACCGGCGTGTGCATCACCGCACCCGGGTAGACCGCGCCGAGACGCGGCTCGACCATCGCGGCAAATGTCGCGGCGGTTTCCGACTGGTCAGCGGTCGAGATCACCAGCGCGCGCTCGATCCCGAGCTTTTCCAGCTCATCGAGCACCTCGTGGCGGCGTCCGGCGCCGAACACCACCCGCGAAGGAAGGCCGTTGTAGTTGAACTGCATGCCCCCCTCCTCAGCGCACGTAATGGGGCGGGATCTGCGCGTCGAAATTGACCCAGACCGACTTGGGCTGGGTGTATTCGTGCATCACCTCGAAGCCCATCTCGCGCCCGTAGCCGCTTTCGCCGACACCGCCGAAGGGCGAGGCCGGGTGGACGACCTTGTAGGAATTGATCCAGACCATCCCCGCCTTGATGTCGCGGGCGAACCGGTGGGCGCGGGCGAGGTTCTGGGTCCAGAGCCCCGATCCGAGCCCGTAGATCACCGAGTTGGCCATCTCCAGCGCCTCGGCGTCGTCCTTGAAGGTGGTGACCGTCACGAAGGGACCGAAGACCTCTTCCTGGCAGACCCGGTGTTTCATCTCGGCGCGCACGATGGTGGGCTCGACGAAGCAGCCCCCTGCCAGCGCGGGATCGTCGGGCACCTTGCCGCCGCAGATGATCTCGCCGCCTTCTTCGACCGCGATCCGGGAATAGTCGAGCACCCGTTGCTGGTGCAGCTTCGAAGTGAGCGGGCCCATTTCGGTCGCGGGGTCGAGCGGGTCGCCGAGCTTGATCGAGCGGGCGAGCGCCGAGAATTTCTCGAGGAACTCGTCGGCCACCTTTTCGTGCACCAGCACCCGCGAGCCGGCGATACAGGCCTGGCCCTGGTTGTGGAAGATCGCCCAGGCCGACCCGCCGATGGCGGCCGGAATGTTGGCGTCCTCGAAGATGATGTTCGGCCCCTTGCCGCCCAGTTCGAGCTGCACCTTCTTGAGGTTCGAGGCCGAAGCCTCGACGATCCGCCGCCCGGTGGCGGTCGAACCGGTAAAGGCGATCTTCTTGATCTCGGGGTGCTGCGACAGCCGCGCGCCCGCCGTGTGGCCGTAGCCCGGCACCACGTTGACCACGCCGTCGGGGATGCCCACCTCCTTCATCAGCTCCGCCACCCGCAGGATCGACAAGGGCGTGATCTCCGAGGGCTTGATGACGATGGTGTTGCCGGCAGCGAGCGCGGGCGCCATCTTCCAGGCGGTGAACATCAAGGGGAAGTTCCACGGGATGATCTGNNTCTGGCCGACCACGCCGAGCGGCTCACGGCTCACGTAGTTGACAAAGCCCGGGTAGACCGGCGGCAGCGTGCCTTCGACCTTGTCGGCCATGCCGCCGAAGTAGCGGTAGCAGCGCGCGGTGCGCGGCACGTCGAGCTTGCGCGCGTCCCGCACCGGGTGACCGGCGTCGAGCGCTTCGAGGCGGACGAACTCCTCCTCGGCGGCTTCGATTGCATCGGCGAGCTTCAGGAGCAGCTGGCCGCGGTCGGCGGCATCCATCCGCGACCAGGCCGGAAACGCCGCCTTCGCCGCCTCGACCGCGCGGTCGACATCGGCTTCACGCGCCTCGGCGATCTGGCAGATCACCTCGTTGTTGTAGGGATTGACCACGTCGATCGTGCCGCCGTCGAGCGCATCGACGAATTCACCGCCGATGAACAGCTTGGTCTGGACCGGGCGCGCGATACCGGCCGCCGAGAAGGCGGAAATCTTGGTCATGGAACGGAACCTCCCTGGCGCGGCGACCGGGTCGCACGCATTGGTACGTTTTTTGTTTTTCGAGCGGGGGCCGGCCGCCTGGCAGCCGGCCCCGGCATGATCTCAGAACTGGACGGCCACGTTCGGCGCGTCGCCGGCCGTGATAAGCTCGGGGATCTTCGGCGAACCGTTTTCCCACACCAACAGCATCGAACGCTTCGGCGAGAAGCCCTGGTGGCGGATGTCGGCGGGCATGCAGGCCACGTCGCCCGCTTTCATCGCCACCACCGCCTTCGGCCGGCCCGTCACGCCATCCTTGATGTTCCAGGTGATCTGGTCCGACATCTGGATGAACCATTCGCAGCGGTCGTTGCCGTGCTCGACCGGCAGGATGTATTCCTCCGTCGTCGGGCAGAACAGGCTGTCCTTGACCACCGAGCAGACCGACGGGTTCCAGGTCACGTCGGAGCGCGACAGGTAACCGAAGAGGTTGTAGGCCTGCACCTCGGCTTCGAAACCGGGTTCGGCATGGACTTCCGGCTGGCTCTGGTCGACGTCGGAAAACATCTGGTTGACCGGGAAACCGTTGTCGTCGGTGCGCAGGGGCGTGTCGCCCGGCAGCCCGACCATGCGCCGTGCGGTCACCCGCTCGCGGCTCACCGCATCGTCGTTGTCGCCGTTCTTGGTGCCCCAGGGCACGCCGGTTTCGCGCGGCGCAGCGAAGGGGTCGAAGCCGTCGTTGGTCCAGTCCGACACCATCTCCTTGAAGATCTTCATCAGCTCGTCGGAGCGGAACCGCTCCACGTAGTCGCGCCCCTCGGCCGTGTAGGCCTCGTTCAGCGCGCCGTAGAACATGTCGACCTCACCGTAGTAGTTGGTGGTGCCGAACACCGGGTCGAAGTTCACGGTGCCGTAGAAGAACCCCCAGGCTACGTCGCGCATCAGCGCGCGCAGGAAGGCGTCGACCGACATCGTGTGGGTGCCCTTGGGGGTCTGGATATAGGCGAAATACTCGTCGCGGCGGAAGCTGAACTTGCCGGTTTCGAACGACTTGTAGCCGGTCTGGTTGTCCGCCGGATCGACCTTGAAGTGGCTTTCGAGAGGCAGCCCGCGCGGGTTGGCGGCCTGCATATCGCCGAGGTCTTCTTTCATGGCCATGGCCAGGTCTCCTTCTCGGGAATTCGTTTATTGCTTGCAGATCTCGGCCCACTTGTGGACCGTTTCGGGGCCGTCGATGGTCTGGACCATCAGCGTCGCGGGCCGCTCCGCCGTGAACCGGTAGGCGGCGCCCACGGGCAGCAGCGCCATGTGACCGAGGCCCAGCTTGATCGTGCCCATCTTCTTGCCGGCGGGATCGCCCGCGAGCTTGTGGGCCCCTTCGCTCTCGGGATCGACCACCGCGTCCGGGTCGTCGAGCTTCACCAGCTCCACCGTCACCGGGTAGTCCATCGCGACCGCAAATTCGTCATGCGCAGCGCTGTACCAGGGCGAAACCCCTTCCGCACGCACACTCTCGATCACGTATTCGAAGTTCTTCGCCACCGCGACCCGCTCATAGGGCTTCGACGATGCCGAAACTTCGTACATGTTCGAGAACACGTAATTCTTCTTGTCATCCTTGCTGATGATCGTGATCGAGCCGCTCTCGTGATCGTCGATCGTGGCGTAATTCGTGGTCACCTGGCTCACGCTGGTCCCTCCTCCCAAGGCTTTGTCCATCCGGCGACATGGCGGGATCCAATGTGGATTGTTCGCATGTCGAACCTGAGTTCATGTTGCGAACATTGTCCCATTGAGATACCCTAGTCAATGAGCGCAAACCCGGAAAGTTCGGATAGCGGCCATTTGTTCGGAATGCGGACAACAAGAAAGGCCGTTGGGTAGAAAGCCGTTGGGAAGATAGGAAACTGAATGTCGGTCTTGGAGCCAATTGATAAAGCGAATCGCGAATTCGTCAGTTCACTCGCAAAAGGCCTCCGGGTGCTGCGCGCTTTCGATGACCAGCATGACAAGCTCACGCTGTCGGAGGTCGCGAAACTCGTGGACCTGCCCCGCGCCGGCGCACGCCGACTCCTGCTCACGCTCACAACCTTGGGCTATGTCAAACACGATGGCAAATATTTCCATCTCTCGCCCAAGGTGCTCGAGCTCGGTTTCAGCTATCTTTCGTCCCAGCACTGGCTGACGATCTCGTCGCCGGTGCTCGAAGCGCTGCGCGACGAGCTCGACGAGGCGGTCTCTGTGACCACGCTGGAGGGCGCAGAAGTGGTCTATGTCGCCCGCTACCCGGTCGACCGGGTGATGACGCTGGCAATGGATGTGGGCGCCCGCAAACCCGCCTATTGCACCGCAATGGGACGGGTCCTGCTCGGCACCCTGCCCGAAACCAAGCAGCGCGAGATCCTGGGCACCAGCGATCTGACCCAGTTCACACCCAACACCAAGCACACGATCAACGACATCTGCGCCGAGGTCCACAAGGTGCGCGAGCAGGGCTATTGCCTGATCGACCGCGAGCTCGAACAGAGCCTGGTGGCGATCTCGGTGCCGCTGAAGAATTACCACGGCGAGACCCTCGCGGCGGTCAACGTTTGCGGCCATCCGGGCAACCTCTCGACCCAGGACCTCGAAATCCGCTGCCTGCCGGCGCTGCAGGCGGCCACGCGCAAGATCGCCCAGATGCTGGTCTGACCTTGCCCGACCCCATATCCCACCCGATCCGCAGCACGCTTCAGAAGCGCGACGCGCAGGGCCGGATCCGGCACGGCGGCGAGTGGCTGGCGCTGTGGTCCGACCCCGACAGCCTCAAATCCGCCGCCGAAATGCGCAGCGACCGGGCCGAGAGCAAACAGCGTGACGAGATGCAGATGCGCATCCAGGCCTCGGCCCGCTCGCTCTCGGGCGATCCCGATTTCGCCCTCGAAATGCCCGCCGCCGGTGTCCGGTCGGCGCCCCTCGATCTCGCCACCGATCGCATGGCCCGGGCGGCGGCACGCGGCGCGGCCGACGCCCAGGCGGCGACGTTTCGCTACCACGACGCCGCATTGCACGCGCGGCTGCGCCCCCGGGACCCGGATCGGGCGCGGCTCTTCGACCTCGTCGAACAGGCCCGCTGTCACGGTTGCGCGGCCCGCGCCTATCCCGGTCTGGTGGGCAATTTCACCGCGCAGCACATCGCCCGGCTGCGCCAGCTCGACCTGATGAACGCCCATCTCGCCTCGCTGATCCCGCTCGCCGAAGCGCTGCGCATGGTGCTGCGCGACGGCTACGCCGGGCTCGCAGAGCCCTCGATCCAGACCGCCGGGTTCCGGATGTGGGACCGCTGGCTGCGCACCCGCTTCGCCGCCCATCTGGATGCGATGGCCGCGGCCGTCCGCGACCAGGCGGCCCATGCGGAGGCGGCGCTTGGTTTCCTGGGCGATCTCATCGCCGAGTTTCCCTCGGGCGGCCAACAGCCCCGGCGGCTGAAGCCCAGCGCCCCCGACGACAGCGCCCCCGGCGACGACAAGACCCTGCGCGAGAGCGACGAGCCCACCGCCGCCGCCCTGTTCAGCCCGAGCGACGATTTCGGCGAGACGCCCGAACCCGAACTCGCCTCCGATACCGTCCGCAAGACGCCCCCGCCCTATCGCCCCTACACCACAAAGTACGACCGGATCGTCGAGGCGGGCGACCTCTTCGACCCCGCCGAACTCACCGCGAGCCGCAAGGCGCTCGACCGGCAACGAGCGGCCTACCGGCGCGAAGTCGCCCGGCTCGCCGCCCGGCTGCAGCGCCGGTTGCTCGCCCAGCAGGACCGGCAGTGGATGTTCGACCTCGACGAGGGGCTGATCGACGCCTCGCGCCTCGACCAGGTGGTGCTCTCGCCCGGCTTCACCTCCGCCTACAAGCAGGAGAGCGAAAGCCCGTTCCGCGACACGCTGGTCACGCTGCTGATCGACAATTCCGGCTCGATGCGCGGCAAACCCATCGAGACCGCCTGTATCACCGCCGACATCGTCGCCGCCGCGCTCGAGCGCTGCTCGATCTCGACCGAGATCCTCGGCTTCACCACCGCAGCGTGGAACGGCGGCGCCGCCGCGAAAGAGTGGAAGGCCGCGGGCAGGCCCGAGGCCCCGGGGCGGCTCAACGATCTCCTGCACATCGTCTACAAATCCCCCGACACGCCGCTGAGGCGCGCCCGCGACATGCTGAGCGCCATGCTCTCGCCCGCGCTGCTCAAGGAAAACATCGACGGCGAGGCGCTCATCTGGGCCGCGGGCCGGATGCTGCGCCGGCCCGAGGCGCGCAAGTTCCTGATCGTGATCTCGGACGGCGCCCCGGTCGACAAGGCGACCATCGATGCCAACGACGACAAGGCGTTGCTCGACCGCCACCTGCGCGCGGCCATCGGCTGGATCACCCGCGACACGCCCATCGACCTCGCCGCCATCGGGCTCAAGCATGAGGTCGCCGACTATTACCGCAACTCGGTCCGGATCGACAATGTCGAGGATCTGGCCACCACCGTCATCGCCCTGATCGACAACGCGCTCGTCAGCCGCTGAGGCGGCGAATTCTTCCCGCACCCCGGTTTTGTGCAGGCGACGCCGGCTCAAGCGCGCGCAAGATCGGCCCGGGATGCGCGCTACGTTGCGACTGTCCGATCATCCCCGGGCGGAGAAAGCGCGGCGCGCAACCTGACCGGACCGGGAAGGAAGACGGGCCCGTCGCCTTCCCGGTCCGGTTTTATCCGAAGCCGGGAGGGCGTGGTGCGGGAGCTGACCAATTCACGAAGACGGGCCGATGGGCCAGCGCGCGGCCAGGGGCCAACCGTGTTGCACAGGCTGTTGCACAACGTGTTGCACAGGATCGCAGGCAAGATCGCACACCCCCCGGGCCGCAAGCTGCCTGCCGGATTGCCCATCGTCCTCACGCTGGTCCTGTTGGCAGGCACCGCCCGGGCGCATGGCGTGGCGGGCGGCGACGCGCTGTTCATCGAGACCACCAGCGGGCTGAAACCCGGCCCCTGGCTCTACCTCGGCGCCAAGCACATGGTCACCGGCTACGACCACCTGCTGTTTCTCGCGGGCGTGGTCTTCTACCTCTACCGGCTGCGCGACGTTCTGGTCTATGTCACCCTGTTCTCGCTCGGCCATTCGCTCACCCTGCTCGTCGGCGTGCTCGGCCAGTTGCACATGAGCGCCTATCTGGTCGATGGGGTGATCGGGCTGTCGGTGGTCTGGAAAGCGCTCGACAATCTCGGCGCCTTCCGCGGCGTACCGTATTACAACCCCCGCCACGCCGTCTTTGCCTTCGGCCTCGTCCACGGCTTCGGCCTCGCCACCAAGCTGCAGGATTTCGACCTCGCGCCCGACGGGATCGTCGGCAATATCGTCGCCTTCAACATCGGCGTCGAGCTCGGCCAGATCCTGGCGCTCGCGATCATCCTGCTCGTCATCACCTTCTGGCGCAGGCTTCCGGCCTTTGCCGCCCAGGCGGTGGGCGCCAACGTCGTCCTGATGGCGCTCGGTTTCGCCCTCGCCTTCTATCAATTCGCTGGCCTCATCTTTGCAGGAGACCCGACATGACCCGGATGCCCGACGGCGCCCCCGCGCCCCATCTCGACGGCACGAAGCTGGCCCTCACGACCGCCGTCACCGCCGCCGCCGCGCTCGCCGCGGTCGTCCTCTTCGTATTGCCCAGCGAATACGGGGTCGATCCTACCGGCTTCGGCGACGCGACCGGGCTCACCGAGCTCGCCGCCCCGCCCGAAGTGGTGGTCGAGACCCGGCTCACCGCCCCGGTCGAAATCGCCTCCCGCCCGGTCACGCCGTTCCGCGAGGATACCGTGACCCTCACGGTCGGCGGGATGATGGAGAACTGGGGCCAGGTGGAATACAAGCTCTCGATGCTCGCGGGCGACGACATGGTCTACCGCTGGACCGCCTCGGCGCCGATCTATTTCGAGTTTCACGGCCACACGATCCCGACCGAAGAAGAGCCGATGCAGGTGATGGATTACATCGCCGACCAGTCGACCGAGTCCCAGGGCCGCCTGACCGCCCCGGTCGATGGGGTGCACGGCTGGTTCTTCCGCAACGAGGGCTTCGAGCCGATCGAGATCACCTTTCATTTCGCGGGCTTCTACACGCTCGAACCGGGCGTGATCGAGTTCGTCCGCCAGTAGCGCCCTGCCCCGGTCAAGCCGCGCGGCGGTTTTGTGCAGGGAACACGATCAACGCATGCAGGCCAGACCGCCGCGCCCTGCCTTCGATAGCGCAAGGGCGTGCAGGACCCGCCCGGCACTCGTTTGGGAAGGAACGCACCATGGTCAGGATCGCACAGATCGCCGCCGCAGCCGCACTCGCCGCAATGGCGGGCGCACCTCTCAGGGCGCAGGAACAGCCCGGTCCCCGGCCCGCCGACTACATCGCGGCGCGCCTCGCCGCGATGAACGCGGCCGAGGGCCTGCTCGGCGGGCTCGAATCGGACGCCGGAAGCGGGACCGTCGACGAGACCGAGGCCTTCGTCTCGCTCGAAGCCATCGCCGCTGCGCTCGACGCCTTCGCCCTCCTGTTCCCCGCCGACACCAACCTCATCGGCACCGGCACCACGATCGAGGGCGTATCCACCACCGCTGCGGCGGCCATCTGGGACGACCTCCCCGCCTTCCGGGCGCGGGTCGCCGAGAATGCGGCCCTCGCCCGTGCCGTCGATACCGCCGCCCCGGCCGCCGGCCTCGTCGCGCTCAGGGAAAACTGCACCGCCTGCCACGACACGTACGTCTTCTACGATCCCTTCGCGGTGATGGGGCTTTCCGGCAACTGACGTCCGCAGGCCATCCCGCGGCCGACGACAAATGAAAACGCGCGCCGGGTCTTCGGCGCGCGTTTCTCGTTGTGGTCCGCCCAAGCCGATGCGGACGGCAGTCCGCCGGGATCAGTCGAGGAAGTCCTCGAGCCGGTCGAAGTCGAGATAGTCGAACTCGGTGCGATAGGTCTCGTGGCAGCTGTCGCACATCACTTCGAGCTCTTCGACCCGTGCCAGCATCTGGTCGGGCGTCGCATCCGCCGCTTCCGCCGCCTTGTA
>JAGRMP010000285.1:15304-21197 GCA_020441225.1 Maritimibacter sp.
TCGACCCGGTAGAGGCTGGGGAAGGCGTAGAGCATCGCCGAGATCGACTGCAAACGGCCGCGCAGTTCGAGATCGTCCATCGGCAGGGTGCCGTCGAGGATGTCGTGGATGATGTCGTTGTTGGCGCCGATGCTGTTCATCAGCAGCCGGCGGCTCAGCGTGGTCTCTTTCTGCGTGGTCAGCGCGACCTGGTCCTCCGCCACCGCCTCCTCTGCGAGCGCGGGATGCAGCAGGGCGAGGCCGCACAGCACGCCCGCAAGTGCACCGGAAAGAATCACATTTCGGCTCATGGTAGGTCCTCCTCTTGTTACCGGGAGGACACACGGCTCCCCCCCGCCCAGTCCTGCACGAAACCCGCATCCCCACGCCGCCCGGGCCGGATCGGGCGCGGCGATGATCGGTATGTGCAGTCCGGTTCGCGGGCGGCACGCTATTCTCGGGAAAAAGCTGGAGACCGACAGCATGACGTCGAACAGACTGCAGTTGGCGCATTTCCTCCCCTGGCTGGATGCCCGCGGACGGCTGTCGCCATTCAAGGCCGCGGGGTTCGCAGCACTGTGTCTGCCGGCCGTCTGGATGGCGGCGCGGTTCAGTTCCGGCACCTGGGATTTCATCTCTCCCTATATCCCGCTCATCTACCATTCGGGCCTGTGGACCACCTACCTGCTGCTGCTCTCGCTGCTGGTCACGCCGCTCCGCCGGATCACCGGATGGGGCCCGCTCCTGCAGGTCCGGCGGATGATCGGGGTTGCCGCCTTTCTCTACGGCGCGCTGCATATCGTCGCCTGGTTCGGCCTGCGCGCCTGGAGCGCCGGCACCCTGACCACCGAGGCCCTGACACGCCCCACCATCTGGGTCGCCACCCTGTGCTTCGCCCTCCTGTTCGCGCTGACCGTGACCTCGACCGACGGGGCGGTCCGGCGCATGGGGCCCGACCGCTGGCGCCGGCTGCACCGTCTCGTCTATCCCGCCGCCTTCCTCGGCGTCCTGCATTTCCTGATGTCGCCCGGATCGCTGCAGGGCAGACCGTTCCTGCTGGCCGGCGCGCTGGTCTGGCTCCTGGGGTGGCGGATCCTCGACCGCCGCGGCGCCGGGACGTCTCCGCGTGCCCTCCTCGGCCTCAGCCTCGTCGCGACGGCCGCGGGTTTCTTCCTGCAGCCGGTCTGGCTCGCCACCTTCCAGGCGGCGCGTCAGATCCAGACGCCGCTTGCCGCCATGGGCGACAATTTCGATCCGGACGTGTGGCGGTACCTCGGGGTGCCGCCGGTCTGGATCCTGCTCGGTGCAACCCTGGCGGTCGCGCTCCTGTCCGCCCTTCGCCAACGGCCCGCGCACAAGCACTGATTGCCGGCCCTGCGGGTCCCGCCGTGATCGTTTCGTGCAGAGATGTGTTGGGATCGTGCAGGGCCGCCCGGCCAAGCCAGCGAATTATGAAGTCGCAGAATCGTGAAAGCTGCACCTCGCGGAGAGGACATCGCACAGGCCCAACGTACCGGACCGATCGGACCAGCTCCGGTCGTCTTCGCAGACACAGGCGCCTGGCCCCTTCCGTCCCGTGGCAACACGGGCTTCGCCAGGTGCCGGGATAGGAGGGGCGGTGTCGGCTGACCACCCACCTTGAAAACAAAATCAGCCGCGTGAGGAGAAACAATGAAAATGAAACATGTCCTGATGGGATGTGCGATGGGTCTGGCGGTCATGGCGACCGCGCCGGTTGCGGCCGTGGCCCAATCGACCAACCCGCTCGCCGTGGAAGTGGTTGCGCCGCCGAAAGCGTTCGCGACTGCCGAGGAACACTACAATTTCCTCATGCGGCAGGCCAACGGCGGCACGAAGCACAGCTACGAGTCGGTCCCGAAATGGGAAGGCCTGTGGGAAGCGAGCTGGAACAGCATCGCCCTGCGCGGCGGCGTTTCGCCGTTCTTCGTCGGTCCGATCCCGCCGGGTCTCTCGGCCGGCGGCGAGATCGCCGAGGGCGTGCTGACGCCGGAATACGAAGCTGCCTTCAAGCAGCGCCGCGAGCATATGGTCGAGTACAACGAACAGCCCTACGACCGGCTGACCACCTGCGAAGTGCCCGGCCCGATCCGCTGGCTGCTCGAACCTTACGTGCGTGAGTTCGTCAACACGCCGGGTCAGTCGTGGTGGCTGAACGACCTCGCGAACGAAACCCGCCGGGTCTACATCAACCAGGAGCACAAGAACATCGACGGCTCGCATTCGCCCGACGGCGACAGCATCGGGTTCTGGAACGGCAACCAGCTCGTGGTCTGGACCAACGACATGTGGCCCGCCGACTACTTCCGCGGCTACCCGGTGTTCTCCAACGAGATGGAGATGGTCGAGGTCTACGAGCACGTGACCGAACCCAACGGCATGAGCCGGATCATCGCCCAGGTCACCTTCTACGACCCGATCAGCCTCGTGAAGCCGCTGAGCGGCGTCTACACCTGGACCCGCGCCGCCGCGCAGGAAGACGCCGGCTACCGGATCCGCCACTGGGATTGCGACAGCATGATCCAGCAGGTGAACGAGAAAGAGGATGGCTCCACCGAGACCACCATCCGGCTGCCGGGCGAAACCGGCAAGACCTGGCATGAAACGCGCAACCCCGACCTGCCGGCCGATCTCTCGGGCCAGACCAAGACCCCTGGCGAAACCGATTTCGAAGATTTCTTCGGCGGCGGCGACCAGTAAGAGAAAAGGACCATACACGATGAAAAAGAACTCTCTCGCCTTCGCCGCGGCCGCGCTGGTCGGCGCGACGATCGCCACCGGTGCCGTCGCGCACCATTCCTTCTCGATGTTCAACCCGGACATCGAGCTGGTGAAAACCGGCAAGGTGGCCAAATGGGCCTTCAACAGCCCCCACACCTTCATGATGATCGAAGACGCCGAGGGCACGATCTGGGCCTTCGAAGGCGCGGCCCCGCCCAGCCTTCTCGCCCGCAGCCCGCAGATGACCGGCGAGACCTTCAAGGTCGGCGACGACATCACCGTGATCGTGTGTCCGCTGCGCGACGGCCGTAACGGCGGCGCCGCGGGGCTCTACATCACCGCCGACGGTACCGTCTACAACCCCTCCGACGCCGGTTGCCATGCCAACCAGCGCACCGCCGAATGGCCGGAATGGGTCGCGAAGGGCTACATGTCGAAAGAAGAAGCCGAAGCCGCGCAATAAGGCTTCGCCGAGCTGTGGACCGGGGGGAAACCTCCGGTCCCTTTTCACTTCGGGCAAGGGAGGTTGTCCACCGAATGGTAGAATTTCTTCAAGAGCTGAGCCAGTCGCCCCTCAGCCTCGCGATGGCGACATCGCCCTGGGTCGTGCCGACCATGCAGGCGATCCACATCGTCTCGATCGCCGTGATCTTCACCTCGATCCTGGTCACCGCGCTGCGGGTGCTCGGCCTCGCCTGGACCGGCGTCTCACTGCAGGACACCGTGGCGCGCTTCGCCCCCTGGGCCTGGACCGCGCTCGGCGTTCTCGCCACCACTGGGGTGATCCTCATCCTTGCCGAACCCATCCGCGAGATCATGGCGGTCTCGTTCTGGCTCAAGATGTGCGCACTGGTCGTGCTGATCGTGGTCTGCGTCCGCTTTCTCAGGGCGGTCCGCTCCGGCGAGGAATACGCCGCCGAGAGCGGTCCGGTCACGCCCGCGCTGCGCCGCAACGCGATCCTGACCATCGCCCTCTTGGTCGTGATCGTCTTCCTGGGCCGGTTCATCGCCTACGACCCGCTCATCTGGGGCGCGCTGTCGCCCATCCACACGGTGTAAGGGAGCGCGCACATGGATTTTTCCACCTTCTTCGCCAACCTGCAGGCCTCCGGCCTCGCGCAATGGGTCAACACCGCGGGCGCGACCTACCCGATCATCGAGAGCATCCACGTGATCGCCATCGCGATGGTGTTCGGCACGATCCTGATCGTCGATCTGCGGCTGCTGGGACTGGCCTCGAACAACCGCCCGTTCACCCAGGTCGCGAAAGAGCTGTTGCACCTGACCTGGATCGGCTTCGCCGTCGCGGTGGTCACCGGCTCGCTCCTGTTTCTGCCCAATGCGTCGAGCATCGCGATCAATATCAACTTCCAGATCAAGATGGGGCTGCTCGTGCTCGCGGGCATCAACATGTTCATCTTCGAGATGGTGACCGCCCGCAACACCGCGGCCTGGGACACCGCCCTGCCGACACCGACCGCGGCCCGCGTCGCCGGGTTCCTGTCGATCGGCTTCTGGACGGCGGTCATCGTCTTCGGCCGGCTGATCGGCTTCACCTCGATCGCCGACGACCCTTTCGCGTTCCTCTAGTCTCCCTAAGCGACGGAACGTGACCTGACCCGGCTCGCAAGAGCCGGGTTTTTTCTTTGCACCATTGCCGGATTGCCCCACCGCAAGCCCACCGCAAACAGCGCGGGCCCGCCCGGATCTGTCCGGACGGGCCCGCAAAAGGGTCGGGGGAATGCGCGGCCGCGCGGCGTCAGTCGGTCGGACCCAACCCGAGCATCTCGGGATCAAGCGTCACCTGCGGGCGACGGTAGGCGTCGTGGCAACTGATGCACATCCCCTCGAGCTCCTCGGTGAGCGCCAGCACCTCCTCATGGCCTGCCGCCCGGCCGGCCCGGTAGGCCACATCCGCCGCCGCGAGCGCCCGGGAATAGAAATCGTCCCAGTTTTCCCACACCGCGGTGGTGGCAAGCGTCACGGCGGCCGGGTCGCTCTCGGCCATCTCTTCGGAATAGACATAGCTCCCCTCGGGGAACATCTCCGGCAGCGTCAGCAGCACCGTCGAGATCGCGTCGAGGTTCTGGCGCGCCTTGTCGAGGCCAAGGTCGATCGCGCCGTCGAGGATGTCGTGGGTCTGGTCGTTCCAGCGGTTCGCCGCCGCCATCGCCACCCGCCGCGCGAGCACCGAATCCACCGGATCGGTCACCCCTGGCGCATAGCCCGCGCGCTCCTGGGTGAACTCCGCGAGCGCCGGGACGGCCACGACCGCCGCAACCGCGCAAGCCCAGATTTTCCTGTTCATGTTGTCCTCCCTGACAGGGTTCAAAACGGCATCGCGAACATCGTGAAGCCGATCCAGCGGCCGCAGACGACGACGACGGTCCAGAAGCCGAGGGACAGAAGCCCGGCGACACGCGCCGCATTCGGCAGCGCGACCTCGGTCGTGTTGCCCCAGCGCGCGACATCGCGCGAGGTGACGACTTCCATCACCATCATGTTCACGCCCGCGGCGAGCAGGGCCAGCATCTTGATCCGGAAATAGGTGTTCTCGAAATAGGACCCGGCCTGGGTCGAGAACATCAACAGCCCGGTGACCACGGCCACGGCAAAGGCGATCCAGACCACCCGCAGCCCGTCGCCCGCGACGGCGTTGTAGGTCCGGCGCGCGCTGGCGAGGCCGAGGAGGCGCAGGTCCACCACCGCGATGGTGCCGAATACCAGCACCACGGCGATCACGTGGACCACCTCGATCGCCGGAAAGGCCCAGGACGAGGTCTGGATGAACAGGGCGACACGGGTGGTTTCGATCCAGTCGAGAAAGGTCATGACAGGCGTCCTCTCAGTAGACGTAGGCGATCAGCCGGCCGGCGGTGATGATGCCGGCGAAGAGGCCCAGAAGGCCGAAGGCGAAAGGGCGGGTCCAGGCCTGGCCGAGCACGGCGTCGGGTCCGTCCCGGCGCAACCGGGCGGCGAACCAGCCGAGCAGCGCCACGGCGCCGGCGACGAGCACCATCTTGGTCCAGAACGACGGGTTCAGAAGCTCGCGCTTGGGCTCGCCGATGACCAGCAGGCCGCCGGTCGCGATCAGCACCGCGAGCGCGCCCCAGACCCAGGGCATGAACCGGGCCGCGGTTTCGGCGAAGCTGGCGTCGCGCCAGGCGCGCCCGAG
>JAGRMP010000021.1:0-5671 GCA_020441225.1 Maritimibacter sp.
TTTCGACGTGGTCGTCGGCGAGCTGATCGTGGCGTGTGGCTTCGGTCGGGCGCACACCGGCGCGGTGGGCGGCGCGGGCGAGCACCTGGCTCGACAGCGGGTTGGTGAACATGAGGAACAGCATGATGAGCAGGAGCTTCACCGCCCAGGCGGGGGCCGTGAACGCCGCGCCGAGGAGCAGCAGAAGCGTGCCCAGCGTGGTCGCCTTGGTGCCCGCCTGGATGCGGTTGTAGATGTCGGGCATGCGGTAGAGCCCGAGCCCGCCGAGGAACAGGAAGAAGGCGCCGCCGAGCAAGAGGAGCGCGCCGAGGAAGTCGAGAAGTCCGGCCATCATTCGCCCCCTTCGAGGTAGCGCGCGGCGACGATCACACCGAGGAAGGACAAAAGCGCGTAGACCAGCGCCACGTCGAGGTAGATCGCGCGGCCGGTCACCAGCGCGGCGATGACGATGGCGCCGATGGACAGGATGGTGAGCACGTCGAAGGACACCACCCGGTCGACGGCGCGGGGGCCGAGGGCGAAGCGAATCATCGCCAGCAGGAAGGCGAGCGCGAGCAGCGCGCCGGCGGCGTAGAGGAGCATCTCAGTCATACATGGCCTCCAGGTAGCGTTCGAAGCCGGCGACGATCTCGCGCGTCGCGGTTTCGCGGTCGGTGCCCTTGGCGGCGACCCAGTGAACGTAGAGCGTGTCGCTCCGGTACGAGACGGAGAGGGTGCCGGGGGTGAGGGTGATGGCGTTGGCGAGCAGGAGCCGGGCCACCGGGTGTTTGAGCCTGACCTCGGCGCCGACGATGGCGGGGGCGATCGGCAGGCGCGGGTTGAGCACGATGGCGGCCATCTGCAGGTTGGCCTTGACCAGCTCCTTGAGGAAATAGCCGACGAAGCGCAGCGTCGCCCAGAACGCCGCGGGCGTAAGCTTGTGGCCCGAGAGCACCGAGAGCGTGTCGCGGAAGGCCCAGGCGATCACCGCGGCGACGGCGAGGCCGACCGCGAGCGTGCCCGGGGCCACCGAGCCGTTGAGCAGGATCCAGAACAGCAGAAGCGTCGCGAAGAGCTTCAGCGAGTCCATGGGGCGCGTCATGTCAGGTCCCTCCACTGGTCCGACTCGCGGGCGCCCCCCTGCCCCGCACCGGTGCGACGGCCCCCGCGAAGGCGGTGGTGCGTCCGGGGATCGAAGCTGTGGTGCGCATGGGGGTTGGGGTCCGTTGCCCGCGAATTTGACACGGGACAAAGCACACATTCACGCATCACGATTTGATTTGAGACAAACCGGCGGGTGAATCGCAGCCCATTGGTGCAAATAGGCCGCTCAGCATAGCGGGTATTCCCGCACCGCATGGAAAACGCCGCCCGTGCCGGGCCCGGGCGCGCGGGGCGCGAAGGGCGCGGGGCGAAGGGCGTACGGGGCGCGCGGGGCGGCACTACGGAAACCGCCCGGCGCACGGGCGCGCGCCGGGCGGGTCCGGAGGCCCCGGGAAACGTAGCAAGACCCCCGGTCGGAGCGGCCCGGGCTGCGCAACGGAACGCGCAGTCCGGGGCGCGGTGTCAGAAGATGAAATCGTCCGCGGTGATGTCGGTGGCGGTCGTGTCGTCGAGGCGCACCTCGTTGCCGTTCCACTCGATCAGCGCGTCGCTGCCGTCCTGACTGATCGTGAGGGCGGCGAAATCGGCGGCGTTCTTGATCCGGATCATGTCGATACCGTCTTCGAAATCCTCGATGCGATCGAAGCCGAAGGTGTCGCCGTTGAAGATGAAGGTATCGGCCCCGTCGCCGCCCTGCGCACCGTCGTTGCCGCGGCCGAAGTAGAACATGTCGTCGCCGTCCTCGCCGTCAAACCAGTTGTCGCCGGCGTTGTCGCGGAAGATGTCATCGGTATCGGTGCCCCCGACGTGCTCGATATTCTTGAGCGTATCGACCGTGCCCCACTGGTCTTTCGCCTTGTCCTTGGCGAGGTTCACCCGGACGCCGCGCACGCCGCCGACCCAGTCTTCGGACCAGTAGCGCACGATGTCCCAGTCGCCCTTGCCGTTCATGAAGTCTTCGCCGAGCATTCCCTGGAACTCGTTGCGATCGTCATTGCCGATCATCCGGTCGTCGAACATCGAGCCCTGGATGCCCTCGATGCTCTTGACGGTGTCCCTGAGCCCATCCGTGCCGATCACATAGCCCTTGTCGAGACGCGCGACGATGCCCTCGGATGTGCCTTCAAGCGCCCAGCGGTGGTTCATGTAGCCCACGAAGTCGTAACCGGCTCCGCCACGGTAGTCATCCTGCCCGCCGGTATCGCGGATCCAGTCGTTGCCGGCCCTGCCGTAGACGGTGTCGTCGCCAGCTCCCGTGTCGATGTTCTCTCCCCGTTCGGGATCCATCTCGAAGGCAACGTTGGAGCCATAGAACGTGTGCCCGCCACCCAGGATATGGTGGATCGCGCTCCAGCCATTGTCGTAGAAGACCATCGCCGAAACATAGGGCATCGACACGTCGAGACCGGAGATGCTCATCAGAAGGTCGCCGGCCTCGTTAAACAGCTTGACCTTGGTCAGGGTCCCGGCGGTGTAGTCGAATTCGCCGGCGTGGTCGCCTTCCTCGATGGTTTCGACCACGCCGTCCTCGACGTAGAACTTGACCCGGTAGGGCATCCGGTCGTCGATCGGGCCGAGCGCGGTCTCGTCATAGACCATGACCATCTCGTCAGGCGTCAGCTTGGTGTTTTGATAGTCGTTGATATCGCCGTGAAATTCTACGCGATTGTTGTCGTCAAAATAGCGAACGGTGCCCATTGCGGGTCCCTCCTAATGGCTTGGTGCTAAAAAATGTTCGTTCGAAAAAATGAACAATAGTGCTGAAGTGGAGGGATATTAGCACGATTCTGTCGAATTTCCCAAGCCTGAGCCGATGCTCGATCCGGTCGGGCCGAATTTCAACCCATGCTTGTCGCGCCGGGCATTTCGTTCAACCCCGGGTCAATCTCACTCGCGGAATTCGCTCAGAAAATCACGCCTTTGCGCAGGATGAAGCAGCCATAGGGCCGGTCTTCGGAACAGCGCACGACGGCGAAGGCGGTGCGGGCGTGGGCGTAGAAGGCCTGGCGTTCGAGCGAGGCGGTGCCGCCACCCTCGGGCAGGTGGGCGCGGATCGCCGCGAGCGCTTCGTCGTGGACCGGTTCCGGGCGGTCGCCCTGCCCGTCCGCCTGCATCCACAGCGCGCCGGCCGGTACGAAGGCGTCGAGCGGCAGGACCGAACAGATCAGGCCGATGGCCTCGGGGGCGGAAAAGCCGGGAAGCTCGATCACCCGGGGGGTGACGGTCGCCGCCGCGTTGGCATGGGCGGGATAGTTGCGGTCGGCCAGCACCAGCTCGTCGCCGTGGCCCATGCGCATCAGCGTGTCGAGCAGCTCCGCGGTCATCCGGCTGTCGATCCCCTTGAGCATTGGTGCCTCCCTCTGCGGTGCTCTATTCCGGGAAGTAGCAGGCGACCCGGTGGCCCGGGCTCGCGTTCCCGCTCCCGTTCCCGGCGGCTTCGAGCGCGGGACGGGTGGCGCGGCAGCGGTCCTGCGCTTTCCAGCACCGTGGCGCGAACGGGCAGCCGTCGGGCACGTTGAGCGGCGAGGGCAGCTCGCCTTCGAGCTTGATCCGTTCGATCTTGCGGGTCGGTTCGGTGGTGGGCGTCGCGGACAGCAGCGCCTTGGAATAGGGGTGGCGCGGATGGGCGAAGAGCGCCTCCTTGGAGGCGAACTCGACCGGGCGGCCGAGATACATCACGATCACCTCGTCGGCGACATGGCGGACCACGGAAAGGTCGTGGCTGATGAACATGTAGGCGAGGTTGAGCCGTTCCTGCAGATCGAGGAGCAGGTTGAGCACCTGCGACTGGATCGACACGTCGAGCGCCGAGACTGGCTCGTCGAGGACGATGAGCTTGGGTTCCAGCATGAGCGCGCGGCCGACCGCGATGCGCTGGCGCTGGCCGCCGGAGAACATGTGCGGGAAACGGTCGTAATGCTCGGGCCGCAGGCCGACGAGCTGCATCATCGCGCGGGCTTTCTCTTCGCGCTCGGCGGCGGACATGTCGGGGCGGTTGATCTTGAGCGGTTCTTCGAGGATCGACCCCACCCGGTGGCGCAGGTTGAGCGAGCCGTAGGGGTCCTGGAAGACGATCTGGACGCTCTCGCGCAGCCGCGCCCAGTTGTCGGGCGTGCCGGGGATGCCGTCGAGGGTGAAGCTGCCGGCGGTGGGCTCTTCGATCAGGGTGACGAGACGGGCGAGCGTTGACTTGCCGCAGCCCGACTCGCCGACCACGGCGAGGGTCTTGCCGGGGTCGATGGAAAAGCTCGCCTCGGAGAGCGCCTTCACGATCCTGGATTTGCGGAACATGCTGCCGCCGACTTCGTAGTGCCGGGCGAGATGTTCGGCGGTGATGACGGGTGTGACGGCGGGCGCGGTCATTGGGCGACCTCCTGACCCGGTGTGGGGATCGGGTAGTGGCAGCGGGCAAGCCCGAGCGCGGCGCTCTGGACCGGGGGCACCTCGCGGCGGCACTTGTCGTCGGCCTGGCTGCAGCGGGGCGAGAACAGGCAGCCCTGCGGCCGGTCGAACTGGCCCGGCACCACGCCCGCGATGGTCGGCAGCCGCCGCTCGGTGGCGCGTTCGGGAAGGGCTGCGAGCAGCGCGGCGGTATAGGGGTGGTGCGGGGTGTCGAAGAGCGCGCGCACCGGCTGCTCCTCGACCTTTTGCCCGGCATACTGGACCTGCACCCGCTGGGCGGTCTCGGCGACCACGCCCATGTCGTGGGTGATGAGGATGAGCGCCATGCCGGTCTCTTGCTGCAGCCGGGCGAGCAGATCGAGGATCTGGGCCTGGATCGTCACGTCGAGCGCGGTGGTGGGCTCGTCGGCGATCAGCAGCTTGGGGTTGCAGCTGAGCGCCATGGCGATCATCACCCGCTGGCTCATGCCGCCCGAAAGCTGGTGCGGGAAGGCATTGAGGCGGGTTTCGGGGGCCGGGATACCCACCAGATCGAGCAGCTCGATGGCCCGGGCGCGGCGCTCGGCGCGGCTGAGATCCATGTGCTTCTTGAGCGATTCCGTGATCTGGAACCCGACGGTGAAGCAGGGGTTGAGCGAGGACATCGGCTCCTGGAAGATCATCGCCATGTCGCGGCCGATGAGCTTGCGGCGCTGCTTGGGGGTGAGCGCGCGGATGTCGTGGCCTTCGAAGACCATCTCGTCGGCGGTGATCGTGGCGGTCCAGGGCAGAAGGCCCATCACCGCGAGCATGGCGACCGACTTGCCGGAGCCGCTTTCGCCGACGATTGCCAACTTGTCGCCCGCATCGACGGTCACGTCGACCCCCTCGACGGCGCGGAACTCGCCCGCCGTGGTGGCGAAGGTGACGGTGAGGTTGCGGACGTTCAGAAGCGGCATGGCAGGGCCTCCTTCGGGATGGGCGAAGGGGTGTGCGCGCTCGCACGGGGGATCAGGTGTTTGATATTGCTACCGATAGCGCTAACTTGTCTGAGGCCGGCGAGGGTCACAGGGGCACGCCGGGGGCCTGTCTGCCCCCCGGACCCCCCGAGAGTATTTTCACCAGGAAAAAGGGGAGCGCCGGGGCATGGAAAGCGGGCGGGTTGGATCGCGGGCGTCATGGGTCAGCTCCGCTTCAGCTTGGGATC
>JAGRMP010000021.1:5752-9433 GCA_020441225.1 Maritimibacter sp.
AGGATGAACTCGCGCGCCTCGGCGAGCATCGTGCCCCATTCCGGTGTCGGCGGCTGTGCGCCCATGCCGAGAAAGCCGAGCGCGGCGACGTCGAGGATGGCGTTGGAGAAGCTGAGCGCCGCCTGGACGATGATCGGTGCGACGCAATTGGGCAGGACGGTGATGAACATCAGCCGCGCCGGGCCCGCCCCGGCGACCCGGGCCGAGATCACGTAATCCTTGTTCTTTTCCGAGAGCACCGCGGCCCGGGTCAGGCGGACGAAATGCGGCTGGTAGGCGATGGCGATGGCGATCATCGCGTTCATCAGCGTCGGCCCGAGGATCGCGACCAGCACAAGCGCGAGGAGCAGCGCCGGGAAGGACAGGATGATGTCCATGATCCGGACGATGATGGTGTCGAGCCATTTCGGCGCGAATCCCGAGACGAGGCCGACCAGGATCCCGCCGGTCGACGCGAGGATGACCACGCCGATGCCGACGAGAAAGGAGAGCTGGGCGCCGTAGAGCAGCCGCGAGAGAAGGTCGCGCCCGAGCGGGTCGGTGCCGAGGACATAGGTCCAGCTCCCGCCCTCCTGCCAGACCGGCGGGACCAGGGTGGCGCCGCGGTCCTGCAGCACCGGGTCGTGCGGGGCGATCACATTGGCGGTGAGCGCCAGCACCACCAGCACGGTGAAGACATAGAGCCCGATCACCGCGCCGCGGTTTTCGCGGAAATAGCTCCAGAATTCCCTGACCCGGCCGGGGCGCGCGGGGGAGGCGGCGGGAAGGGACGTCGTATCGGCCATGTCAGCGCTTCCGGATCTTGGGGTTGATGAGGCCGTAGAGCAGATCGACGATCAGGTTGACGATCATGACGAAGACCGCGACCAGCAGGAGCCCGCCCTGCACCACCGGGTAGTCGCGGCGGAAGATCGAGTCGACCATCCACTTGCCGATGCCCGGCCAGGAAAAGATCGTCTCGGTCAGGATCGCGCCGGCGAGCAGGGTGCCGACCATCAGCCCGATCACGGTGATGACGGGGATCAGCGCGTTCCTGAGCGCATGCAGCCCGTTGACCCGGATCGGCGCGAGCCCCTTGGCGCGGGCGGTGCGGATGTAGTCTTCGGAAAGCACTTCGAGCATCGCCGAGCGGGTCTGGCGGGCGATCACGGCGAGCGGGATGGTGGCGAGTACGATGGCCGGCAGGATCAGGTGCGAGACGGCGGAGGAGAAGGCCCCCTTCTGGCCCGAGAGCAGGCTGTCGATCAGCATGAAGCCGGTCACGTTGGGGAAGAAATAGAGCAGGTCGATCCGGCCCGAGACCGGGGTCCAGCCGAGGTTGCCGGAAAAGATGATGATGAGCAGGAGCGCCCACCAGAAGATCGGCATCGAATAGCCGATGAGGGCCGAGGACATGAACAGCCGGTCGAAGAACTTGCCGCGGTTGACCGCGGCGATGACGCCCGCGGGGAGGCCCAGCGCGACGGCGAGGATGATGGCGCAGAGCGACAGCTCGAGCGTGGCCGGAAACAGCGCAAAGAACTCGTCGAACACCGGTTTCTTGGTGACGAAGCTCTGGCCGAGGTCGCCCTGGAGCACGCCGGTGAGATAGTCCCAGTACTGCACCAGCACCGGTCGGTCGAAGCCGAATTGCTGCTGCAGCTCGGCATAGCGTTCTTCCGTCAACCCGCGTTCGCCGGCCATCACGATGATCGGATCGCCCGGCAGGATGCGGATGAACAGAAACGAGATCAAGGTCACCCCGATGAAGGTCGGGATGAAGGTGACCAGGCGGGAAAGGAAAAAGCGAAGCATCGGCCCTCGGGATCGGGGGTGGGGTCGGCGGCGTCGGTCGGGGCAAGGGGCGCGCGAACGGGCGCGCCAGGGCCCATCGAGCTGGATGCCGCGGGAGGCCATTGCCCCCCGCGGCGCGTGTTACACCCGTGCTACTCGGCGAGGCTCACTTCGGTGAACCAGTGGCCGCCGAGCGGATCCATCACGTAGCCTTCGACCTCGGGCCGCATCGGCATGAACACCAGCGAGTGGGCGATGGTGTTCCAGGGCGCCTGCTCCTTGAAGACGACCTGGGCCTCTTCGTAGAGCCGGGTGCGCTCGGCCATGTCCGAGGTGACCTTGGCGGCCTGGATCAGGTCTTCGTAGGGCTGGTAGCACCATTGCGCCCGGTTGCCGCCTTCGCCGACCGCGTCGCAGCCGAGCAGGGTGGCGAGGAAGTTGTCCGGGTCGCCGTTGTCGCCGGTCCAGCCCAGCAGCACGGCACCGTCGCGGTCCAGCGCTTTCGAGCGGTCGAGGTATTCGCCCCATTCGTAGGTGACGATCTCGACGTCGACGCCGATGTTGCCGAGGTCGGCCTGCATCAGCTCGGCCATGCGCCGGGCGTTCGGGTTATAGGGACGCTGCACCGNNNTCGCCCAGATCTTCATCGAGAGATCGCCGACACCGGCTTCTTCGAGCATCGCCTTGGCGCCTTCGGGATCGAACGGATCGTCAACCACGGCGTCGTTGTAGGACCACATGGTCGGCGGGATCGGGTTCTTGGCGACCTGGCCGGTGCCCTGGAACACCACGTCGATAATCGCCTGCTTGTCGATCGCCATGTTGATCGCCTTGCGCACCATCGGGTTGTCGAACGGCGCCACCTGGGTGTTGTAGGCGAGGTAGCCGACGTTGAGGCCCTGCTGTTCCATCACGTTGACCGCCGGGTCGTCCTTCATCGCCTGGACGTCGGCCGGGTTCGGATAGGGCATGATGTGGCATTCGCCGGCCAGCAGTTTCTGGTAGCGCACCGAGTTGTCGGTGGTGATGGCGAAGACCAGGTTGTCGACCTTGGGCAGGCCATCGGCCCAGTAATCGGCGTTCTTGGCGTAGCGGATCACCGCGTCTTTCTGGTAGGCGACGAAGCTGAACGGGCCGGTGCCGATCGGCGCCTGGTTGATGAGCTCGGGCGTGCCCGCGGCCATCAGCTGTTCGGCATATTCGGCCGACAGGATCGAGGCGAAGTCCATCGCCATGTTGGCGATGAAGGGGGCTTCGGGCCGGGCCAGGTTGAACTTGACCGTCAGGTCGTCGACCTTCTCGATCGAGGTGACCAGGTCGGGCATCGACATGGCGTTGAAATATTCCCACGAGCCGCCTTCGGCATCGTACCAGTCGCCGTCCTTGTCGAGCTGACGCATGAACGAGAAGATCACGTCATCGGCGTTGAAGTCGCGGGTCGGCGTGAAGCTGTCGGAGGAATGGAACTTGACGCCCGGACGCAGGTGGAAGGTGTAGGACAGGCCGTCCTCGGAGCTTTCCCAGCTTTCCGCGAGGCCCGGGACCACTTCGGTGGTGCCGGTCTTGAATTCGACCAGCCGGTTGTAGATCGGTTTCGACGAGGCGTCGAAGGTGGTGCCGGCGGCATAGAGCGCCGGGTCGAAGCCCTCGGGGCTGCCTTCCGAGCAATAGACGAGCGTCGATTGCGCCGAGGCCGCACCGGCCATCGACAAGACGAGGCTGGTCGCCGTCAGAAGTTTGCGAAGTGACATGGGGGTCTCCCTGTTGGATATGGGTTGGGGGTCTTGCCCGAGCCGGCCCTGGCCCTGCACGCCGCGCACGCCGTGGCGCTGCGGACCCTGGCCCTGACTTTTGCCCGGGATGCCCCCGTGAGCGCGATGAAACTCCGAAAACGGATGCGGCGCAAGG